>NZ_MIIZ01000987.1:0-15524 GCF_001743005.1 Shigella sp. FC1967
TCTCTGCCTTGGACTTTATAACCGCCAAAAACATTGACAGATTGTGGTGTTAATCCTAAATGGATACAGACAGGAACCGCACGCTCAGCCAGCATTTTTTACTGTTGGAATTAGCCAGCGACCTCCTTCAATCTTCACCATATTAGCCCCTGCTTGCATCAGAATGCCGGCATTAAGGCAAGCTTGTTCAGGTGTTGAATAAGACATAAAAGGCATATCAGCAATTAAGAAAGCATTCGGCGCACCCGCTCTGACACAACGGGTGTGGTAAGCAATTTGTTCAACCGTAACAGGTAACGTGCTGTTATGACCTTGTAGTGTCATTCCTAAGGAATCACCAATCAACATCGCTTGAATACCTTCTTGTGCAAAAAGGCGAGCAAAACTTGAATCATAAGCGGTAAGTGTGGCGAATTTTTTCTTTTCTTGCTTATAGCGATTCAGCGTTGAAAGCGTAGTGGGTTTCATTGCAACAAACTCCATCATTGTCGTTTTTTGTGTGTAGATAACATTATTGCTTAGTGTAATATATTGTTTATTAAGGAAAATATTTAGTTATCAAAATAAAGCCGCTTTTCGATTGTAGCATTTTAAGGATTAAAAAACGAAGAAAAAAGTAACGCAATGAGCAATAAAAAAAATAATAATTGTTAATTTTTATTTATATTTATCAATCGATTATAGGTTAAAAATAAATATGAAAGAGTTTAAAGATTGAGAAGAAGAGGTGAGTTTGAAAAATCGAGGGAAAGAAAAAGCGAAGTGATAGGTTGATACTGTTTATATTTTTTTACAGTATCAACCTTTAGCATTAAAGGCGTATTAGTGTGAAATTACCACTTTTCCATGCCATTTTCAGGCACTAGTGCCAATCTATCTGCTAATAACTCGCCATCAGGAAAGCGAAGATCTGGGGCTAATTCAGCTAATGGATAAAGCATAAATTCGCGTACTTTAAGTCCGTAATGAGGTACGGTTAATCGCTCAGTTTGGATCACATCATCACCAAATAACATAATATCAAGATCAAGCGTTCTTGGCCCCCAACGATGGCCTTCTTTTCTGACACGACCTTGTGCTAATTCAATCGCTTGTGTGTTATTAAGTAACTCTTCTGGTGTTAATGTTGTATCAATCGCAACAGCAACATTAAGGTAATCAGGCTGATCTTGCGGCCCCATTGGGCGAGTACGATACCAAGATGATTGTGCAATCAATGTTGTGTGCGGGATCTCACTGATTGCCTTAATCGCTGAATTCACCTGATTTTCAGGTGAATCCAAATTACTTCCCAAAATGATATAAACACGTTTTTTCTGCTTATTCATTGGTGTTCTCTTGTCTAGATGCAGATTTAGCACTTGGATGGCGAGGGCGTTTACGAGGACGCGGACGCCTGCGAACAGGTGCTTGACCTAATTCAGAGACCATTGAGCGTTGTTGCGTATTGTTAGATGCTTGGAAATCAGCCCACCAATTTGCTAATGCTTCAAGATCGGGATTACGTTGTACATTGGCACGTAATTCCAGTAAATCGAACGCGGCACGGAATTTAGGGTGTTCAAGTAATTTATTCGCACGACGACCTTGGCGTTTAGGTAAGCGTTGTTGTAATTGCCAGATATCACGCATTGTTGTGGTAATGCGTTTTGGTATTGCAATAGTACGGCATTGCTCATCTAAAATATCATTCATCGCCATAGAGAAAGAGTCATAGTAAGAAAGACCGCTTTCTTGGACTAATTTTTCAGCATGTTCAATTAATGGATACCATAGCATCGCGGCAAATAAGAATGCGGGATTAACTCGCATCTCTTTATTGATGCGGTAGTCCGTATTTTTGAGAACTTGATCTAGCATTCTCTCCATCGGCGTATCATGTTGCTCTGTCATTTTTGACGCAATCAGAGGAAACAGTGGCTCAATTAATTGATAACGGCACATTAACTTGTAAGTTTTATAGCCTTGCCCTGTTTGTAATAGTTTTAGTGACTCTTCAAAAAGACGAGCTGATGGAATATTACGCAATAAAGGGGCGAGTCTGCTAATTGGCGCTGCAGTTTCTGGCGCAATTTGCATATCTAATTTGCTGGCAAAACGAATGGCTCTCAGCATTCTGACGGGATCTTCGCGATAACGCGTTTCAGGATCGCCAATTAAGCGAATAATTCCCGCTTTTAGATCTGCTAAACCACCAACGTAGTCACGCACAGCAAAATCATCAACACCGTAATAGAGGCTGTTTAATGTAAAGTCACGACGAATGGCATCTTCTTCAATTGAGCCAAAAATATTATCGCGCAGTAACATGCCACTTTGTGCTTGCTGAGATTGGTTATTATCTGAAACTTCATGATCTTCATGAGATCCGCGGAAAGTCGCAACTTCAATCACTTCAGGACCAAACATAATATGAGCAAGACGGAAACGACGACCGACTAAACGGCTGTTACGGAATAATCGACGTACATCTTCAGGTGTTGCATTAGTGGCAATATCAAAATCTTTTGGTTTTTTTCCCAATAATAAGTCACGGACACCACCACCAACTAAATAAGCCTGAAAGCCAGAGTTATTTAAGCGATAAAGTACTTTTAATGCATTATCACTGATGTCTTTACGTGAAATTGGGTGTTGATCTCTTGGGATCACAGTCATTGGCAAATCACTCCCGTTCGCCTTTTCTTTATTACTCTTTTTTTTACGGGGACGGTCTGCGGATATAGCAGGACGCCGACGCACAGGTTTCTGTGTTTCTTGTATTGGTCGGTCAGATGCAGTGACTGGCCTTTCACTTGCTACCGGTTGTGTGTCTGATGACGTTGTTTGTCGCCCTAGCAGATTACGGCAGAAATGTGCTACTCGATTAAAAATATGACACCTCGAATAATAAATTCTAATAATTAAAAAAAAATTAAGCGGCTAATCATAGCCTACTGAACATTTTTTGAGAATGCTTTGTGTGGTTTATTCATATCCTTGTTGCTGATGATTTTGTTTTAAAATCTCAGAAGGTGACCACTTCGCTATCGCAATCTCTAACAATGATGCTAACGAATAATCTTGCCAACCCGCAATAATAGGCTGATTTAGAAACTGTAAAGCATCGATAATGACAGGTCTTGGATCCGTATCAGGTAACGCATGTGCGTGATTTTGTTTTGATAATTTATTACCGTCATGATTTATTGCTAAAGGTAAATGAGCATAACGCGGAATAGGTAAATTCAGTTGTTTATGTAAACTGATTTGTCGCAATGTGGGATCAAGTAGATCGGCACCTCTAACAACTTCGGTTACACCCTGATAATTATCATCAATCACCGTTACTAGATTATACGCAAATAAGTTATTTTTTCTGTGAATAATCATATCTTCTAACACGATAGATGTATTCTTTGAATAATATGTACCTTGAATGACATCTTCAAAATGATAAACAGGGTGCTGTTGGATCAATCGCCATGCACTTTTTTTTATCAAAGGGGGTCACATTATTTGTAAGCGGATGACGATGACGGCAGTGGTTATCATACGCGCCCCCTAGGTCATGTAAACGATGACGGCTACAATGACAGTGGTAGCAAACACCTTCTTTCCAAAGTGTGTGTAAAATTTCACGGTAAGCATCATGACGTTGCGATTGATAGAGGATCTCATCATCCCAGAACAAACCATAATGTTCTAATGTACGAATAATTTGGAATGCAGCGTCAGGAGGTTCTCTAAGAGGATCGATATCATCGATGCGCAGAAGCCAACGCCCATTGTGAGCGCGAGCTTGAAGATAACTGCCGAGTGCAGTAACCAATGAGCCAAAATGAAGTTGACCTGTTGGTGATGGCGCAAAGCGCCCAATATAGTCTGTAATCTCGTGCATCGAAAGATTCAGATTAACGCCTCAACGTATTAGGCTGAGGCGTTTACTTATTATTAGCCAGCCATTTGTTTTTCACGGATTTCAGCTAATGTCTTACAGTCGATACATAAGTCGGCAGTAGGACGAGCTTCTAAACGGCGAATGCCGATTTCTACTCCGCAAGATTCACAGAAACCAAAGTCATCATCTTCGACTTTTTTCAGTGTTTTCTCGATTTTCTTAATGAGTTTACGTTCACGATCACGGTTACGCAGCTCAAGACTGAACTCTTCTTCTTGTGCAGCACGGTCAACGGGATCTGGGAAGTTTGCCGCCTCATCTTGCATATGAGTAACGGTGCGGTTGACTTCATCCCTGAGCTGATTGCGCCAAGATTCAAGTATTAGCTTAAAATGCGCTAATTGGGCTTCGTTCATGTACTCTTCGCCCGCTTTTTCCTGATATGGCTCAACGCCAGCAATAGCGAGAATGCTCATGGACGATGTTTTACGCTTTTGCCCTTCTTGCATAATGCTTCTCCTACATACGCATTTCTGAATAATCCCCACCTTCAAAATAGGAAGGGGAAAAAATAGGGCGCTATAAATAGCAGATGCCCGCGCGGATAGCAATTATTCCTTTAATAAGTTTTCTCATGGTGTGAAGGCACGCAAGTAAATGTCCTTTTTTAGTTAAAAAATGCTTAACTAACACCATGAAAATCAATTAACCATTTGAAATAAAAGGTAATTGCTGTCCAATTGTTAAATCGTATTCACTAATATTGATGCGATAACACAAGATTTCAACCCCTGCATCAGTTGCTTCTTTTAGCAGTGAAGCATAGTTAGGGTCAATCTCTTTAGCAACAGTCACTTCCGTAATTCCAGTATGGGGAACTGCGTAGAATAAGACAGCCCTTAAACCCAATTTTGCGATGGCGGTCAACTCTCGAAGATGTTTCTGACCACGTTCTGTCTTTGCATCAGGGAAATAGCCCATACCGTTGTCAAGTAAGGTGACTGACTTCACTTCAATATAACAGTCAACTTTATGATTTGATTTAAGTAAAATGTCAATACGGCTGTTCTCACTACCGTATTTCACTTCTCGTTTTATTTCGTCATACTCAGATAATTCTGGAATGTCACCCGCTTCAATTGCATCAGCAATAATCCCATTCGCTCTTAAGGTATTTACACAAATCCAATCATCGGTTTGAGTTTGAGTTAATTCCCAACTATGTGGATATTTTCTTTTTGCATTTGTGGAGGTGGAGTACCAAACGGTATCACCGGGTGTCGCACATCCTGTCATTGCTCCAGTGTTGGCGCAATGGAGCGTGAATTCTTCCCCATTAGGGGTAACAACGTCTGCTAAAAAACGCTTATATCGTTTTAGTAAAGTGGCGGATTGTAGCGGTTGCTCAAATTTCATAACGACTCCGATGAAAATACGACCTTTAATAAAGCGCTAATGCTACAATGCCGAGCCAAGAAAGTTAATGAGCTATGGAGCCTCTGTGCATTTATTGCCAATCTTTGATGTAACAGAAAAAATCGTTACTGCGTTAAAACAATCCCCACAAGTTTTGCTGCATGCACCCACTGGTGCAGGTAAATCGACGGCACTCCCCCTCTATTTACTGGAGCAAAATGGCTTTGATGGCAAAATCATTTTATTAGAGCCAAGGCGAATAGCGGCTAAAAGTATTGCTTACCGTTTAGCAAGCCAGCTAAATGAAGATGTTGGAATTACGGTAGGTTATCGTATGAAGGCGGAAAGCAAAGTTAGCTCAAGAACTCGACTTGAAGTGGTCACCGAAGGCGTATTAAACCGGATGTTACAGCAAGATCCAGAGTTGACTGGCGTAAGTCTTGTGATTTTAGATGAATTTCATGAGCGTAGCTTACAAGCGGATTTAGCGCTGGCGCTATTGCTCGATGTACAGACAGGGTTACGTGAAGATTTGCGTGTTTTGATTATGTCAGCGACCTTAGATAATCAAAAACTGACCTCTTTGCTACCCAATGCCCCGATGATCAGTGCACAAGGACGCAGTTATCCCGTCGAAAGAGTGTATTCTCCTATCAGTACACATCAACCCTTTGAGCAAGAAATTGCCACAATGGCATTGCGATTATTGGCACAAGAAACCGGCTCTATGCTGATATTCTTGCCGGGAAGTGCGGAGATCATACGCGTGACTGATATTCTAAAAGATAAAGTGGATGACAATATTTTGCTATTTCCGCTTTATGGCGCGCTTTCATTAGCTGAACAACAAAAAGCGATTGAGCCAACTGAAAAAGGTTATCGAAAAATTGTCCTTGCCACCAATATTGCCGAAACCAGTCTGACCATTGAAGGGATCCGCTTAGTCCTTGATAGTGCTATTGAAAAACGCGCTCAATTTGATTTGAAAAGTGGTGTCACTAGCTTATTACGACAACGAATTAGCCAATCATCACAAACACAACGAGCAGGGCGAGCAGGACGTCTTGAGGCTGGCATCTGCTGGCATTTAATAAGCCAAGAACAGGCAGAACGCGTTGCTTCTCACCAGACACCTGAAATATTAAGTAGTGATTTATCATCGTTATGGCTTTCTGTTTTGCAGTGGGGATGCCGTGACATTCATCAGTTGAGTTGGTTAGATACACCGACATCACAAGCTTTACATGCCGCTAAAGATTTATTGTATCGTTTAGGTGCGATAAATAAACAAGGTGGATTAACATCACGAGGTTCACGCATGGTGCAATGGGGCATTGAGCCTCGATTAGCGGCAATTTTGGATTATGCGAGTGAGCAAAGTGACAATCATCTTGCGACGGCTGCACGTTTATGTGCAATCTTAGAAGAACCGCCACGAGGGCAAGAAATTAATCTTGAGTGGATTGTTCAACAAAAAAATGCCTTCTGGTCGCGACGTGAGAAACAGCTTTCTCAACATCGAAAAGGGACGTTTTGTCCTGAATTATTAGGTTTATTATTAGCGGTTGGATTTCCTGATAGGATTGCTAAAAATCGTGATAACCAAGGGCGATTTCGTTTAGCGAATGGGCAAGGCGCTATGATGGATGACAGGCACTCAATAAGTGATACTCAGTGGATCTTAGCGCCATTATTACTACAAAATGCACATTATGCCGATGTACGCATTTTATTAGCGCTACCCATAGATATTGATGAAATATCAGCGACCTTTCCTGCGCTTATTGAAAATAACACGACAGTTGAGTGGGATGAAAAACGCGGTACATTAGTTGCTTGGCAACAGCGTCAATTAGGGCGATTAACCTTAAGTCAGCGTCAATTCGATAAGCCCAATAAACAGCAAATACAACAAGCGCTATTGAATTGGTTAAGAGATAACGGTTTAAATGCGTTAGCACTGAGTGAAGAGACTCAACAGCTTTTTACTCGTCTTTCTTTAGCGAAAAAATGGTGCCCAGAAGCCTCATTACCTGATTTAAAAGAAACGGTGTTGCTTGAAACTTTAGAAACATGGTTGTTGCCTGAGCTGGGAGAAGTTCAGACATTAAAAGCATTACAACAAATTGATATTAATACCATTATTAAAAATCAATTAACATGGCATGAAAATCAGTTGCTTCAACGCTTATTTCCGACGCATTATTTGGCGCCAACAGGTACAAAAGTGATTATCAACTATGATTTGGAGTTACCTCCTGTGATTGCGATCCGCATTCAAGAGGTTTATGGCGAACAGCAAAGCCCTATTGTAGCGAACGGTCAATTACCTGTTGTGATGGAATTATTATCACCTGCTCATCGACCCATTCAGAAGACACAAGATTTAGCGACATTCTGGGCAGGAAGTTATAAAGAGGTGCAAAAAGAGATGAAAGGGCGTTATCCCAAGCATTTATGGCCTGACTCACCCGCAGATACAGCACCCACACGACGAGTAAAAAAATATAGCCAATAAATGAATATTCGTTTTACCCTAGTTTTATTCGTATTTGAGAGCTTTCTTGTGGGATCACACAGAAAAATAGCGACAATGTTAGGCTTCTTTATCCCGTGATAAAGGGGTTTTAATGAGAGATACAGTTCATGAGTAGAAAGAAAAGACCAGTGAAACAAACCAAAAGAGGTCGTTCTTGGTTTTGGTTATTTGTCAAAATCGCCATTGTGGTTGCGGTTTTAATGGGTATTTATGGTGTTTATTTACATTCTCAAATCAAAGAGCGCCTTGATGGTAATGTTTGGGAATTACCTGCTGCGGTTTACGGACGTACCGTTAACTTAGAGCCGGGCATGAATTATAGCCAAAAAGAGATGGTGAGCTTACTTGAGGGTATGCAATACCGCAATGTGAACAAAATCACTCGTCCTGGCGAATTTGTGGTAAGAGGCAATACAATTGAAATGTTGCGCCGACCTTTTGATTTTCCTGATGGTCATGAAGAGCAAATTTTAGCTAAATTAGCCTTTGAGCAGAATTCACTGGTTAGTATTACTAACATGGATAATCAGCGGCAGTTTGGTTTTTTCCGTCTTGATCCTAAGTTAATTACCATGATGCAATCTGCAAATGGTGAACAACGTTTATTCTTAGCAAGAGATAAATTCCCTCAATTATTAGTGGATACATTAATTGCAACAGAAGATCGCCGTTTCTATGAGCACGACGGTATTAGCTTTTATTCAATTGGACGAGCTGTCTTGGCGAATTTTACTGCGGGTAAAGCAGTTCAAGGTGGCAGTACCTTAACGCAACAGTTGGTAAAAAACCTGTTTTTGACTAACGAAAGAACGTTAAAAAGAAAGCTGAATGAAGCCTATATGGCGATCATTATGGATGCGAGTTATAGCAAAGATCGTATTTTAGAACTGTATCTTAATGAAGTCTTTTTAGGGCAAAGTGGCGATGAACAAATTCGAGGTTTCCCTTTAGCTAGCCTCTATTATTTTGGTCGTCCCGTTGACGAATTAAGCCTTGATCAGCAAGCACTTTTAGTGGGTATGGTTAAAGGGGCATCTGCTTATAATCCATGGCGTAACCCTAAAGCGGCGTTAGAGCGTCGTAATGTGGTATTAAAACTGCTGCAAACTCAAGAGATAATCGACCAAGAGCTTTATAATGTGCTTAGTGCACGTCCTTTAGGTGTGAAGCCACGTAGTGAAGCGTTGACGCCTCAACCGGCATTTATGCAATTAGTTCGCCAAGAGTTACAAACAACTCTTGGCGATAAAGTGAAAGATTTATCAGGTACGAAAATTTTCACCACATTAGATCCTGTTTCACAAGATGCAGCTGAAAAAGCGGTTGAAGTGGGTGTCGCGGATATACGCAAAGTGCGTAAAATTGATGATCTTGAAGGGGCAATGGTGGTTGTGGATCGCTTAAGCGGTGAAGTGAGAGCATTAGTAGGAGGATCTCAACCACAATATGCGGGCTTTAACCGTGCATTATCGGCTCGTCGCTCTATTGGCTCTTTGGCAAAACCCGCAACTTATTTAACGGCATTAAGTGAACCCGATCGTTTTCGTTTGAATACATGGCTTGCTGATGAGCCTATTTCCGTTCCTATTCCGGGAGGTAAGCCTTGGCAACCACGTAACTACGATCGTGGTTATAAAGGTAAATTAATGCTGGTGGATGCATTAGCAACCTCACGCAATATACCTACTGTGAACTTGGGTTTAGAAGTGGGATTAGACCAAGTTATCAAAACGTGGATTAACTTAGGTGCACCAGCAGAAAATCTGGAAAAAGTACCAGCGATGCTATTAGGTGCATTAAACTTAACGCCAATGGAAGTCGCTCAAACTTTCCAAACAATTGGTAGTTTAGGTAATCGTGCAAAACTATCATCATTGCGTTCTGTGATTGCTCAAGATGGCACGGTGCTTTACCAAAGTTATCCTCAAGCTGAAACGACAGTTTCACCCCAAGCGGCTTATATGACGCTATTTGGTATGCAACAAGTGGTGAATTCAGGAACAGCATGGCGTGTATTAAAACCGAAATTTGGTAATTACCATCTTGCAGGTAAAACGGGTACGACTAACGATTTACGTGATAGTTGGTTTGCGGGGATTGATGGCAAGGAAGTGACGATTTCATGGATGGGGCGCGATAATAATGGCCCAACGAACTTAACGGGTTCAACAGGGGCATTATTGCTGTATCGTAATTATTTAGAAAATCAGGCACCACTGAAATTAAATCCACCTGCACCAGAAGATATCGCAGAGATGTCTGTTGATGCTCAAGGTAACTTTGCTTGTTATGGTGGTGGTGTTCGTACTCTACCTGTATGGACAGCAAATCCAGATGGATTGTGTACGCCTGTTCAGCAAGATACCGATGAAAGTGGTGCGCCAAAGTGGTTACAAGATCTGTTTTCTGAATGAGTGATCCTGTCAGTGGGCTAAAATAAAAAACGGCACGTAACGTGCGTTTTTATTGACTATAATGTCATTATTTTTAGTCAATTTATCAAAAAACTAATTGAATCTTAGCCTTTCATTTTATCAAAAGCATACTCTGCGGCATCAATAGTACGTTGAATATCTTCTTTGGTATGCGCAATAGACATAAAGCCAGCTTCAAATGCCGATGGTGCAAGATAAACACGTTTTTCTAACATTAAGTGGAAGAATTGTTTAAAGCGTTCAACATCGCAGTTCATTACATCTTGATAGCAAGTCACTTCTTTAGCATCTGTAAAGAACAGACCAAACATACCACCCACATGGTTGATAACCATTGGAATACCCGCTTGTTGTGCTTTTTCAAGTAAGCCATCTGCTAGCATTGTGGTGAGATCATCCAATGTTTGATGAACACCGGGTTGTGAAACTTCGTGTAAACAGGCTAGACCTGCTGCCATTGCAATAGGGTTGCCTGATAAAGTACCCGCTTGATAAACAGGGCCAATTGGTGCGAGTTTAGACATCACTTCCATATGTCCCCCAAAGGCACCGACCGGCATACCGCCACCGATGATTTTGCCTAAGCAGGTTAAGTCAGGATCAACATCGTAATAAGCTTGTGCGCCGCCTAATGCTACGCGAAAGCCTGTCATTACCTCATCAATAATGAGCAATGCACCAAATTCATCACATAGTGCACGCAAACCGGGTAAAAAGTCTGCTTTTGGTGGTACGCAGTTCATATTGCCTGCAACAGGTTCAACAATGATACAGGCGACTTCATCTGGGTAGTTTTCAAAGGCTTGGCGTACCGAATTTAAATCGTTGTAAGTACAGGTTAAGGTGTGTTTGACAAAATCAGCAGGTACACCCGGTGAATTGGGTTGTCCCATCGTTAATGCCCCAGAGCCAGCTTTGACTAATAAGCAATCTGCATGACCGTGGTAGCAACCTTCAAATTTAATAATTTTGTCACGACCCGTGTAGCCACGAGCAAGGCGGATCGCACTCATTGTCGCTTCTGTGCCTGAATTCACCATACGAACCATATCCATTGAAGGAACTAGTTCAGTAACGAGGTTTGCCATTTCAACTTCAGCAGCCGTTGGTGCGCCAAAACTTAACCCTTTTTGTACCGCATCAGTCACGGCATCACGAATAGCGGGGTGATTATGACCTAAAACCATGGGTCCCCATGAGCCAACATAGTCAAGGTAAGCACGTCCATCGACATCATAAATATACGCACCATTAGCACGTTCAATAAAAAGCGGGGTTCCACCTACACCGTTAAATGCTCTAACAGGTGAGTTGACACCGCCGGGGATCACTTGTTGTGCGAGATTATAAAGCGTTTCAGACTTGCTCATGTCAGACTCCTAATGATGGGTGAGCGTAAGATTAAGGCGTATTCTAAAGCACCGCGCAGATGAAGCCAAATACACGACAACAAGATTTTGATTTATCACTGTTATTGAGGGGATGTGGTTTATCGTAAAAAGTGATAGGTAGCAAAAAGTGTATTTTGTCCACAACAAACTTGAAGGTTATGAGCAGGTATTAGATAATCATCACATTATATCAGCAGGAAAGATAAATTTTTGCTGGCTGTTTTTTTGCTGGAATACCCAGTCTGGAGTGAACAATGAGTGATGATATGGCTCTGCCGTTACAATTTACTGACGCGGCTGCAAATAAAGTAAAAAGATCTGATTGCAGATGAAGAAAATCCAAATCTGCGTTTACGTGTTTATATCACGGGCGGCGGTTGTAGCGGATTCCAGTATGGTTTTACCTTTGATGATGCCATGAATGAAGGTGATATGACCATAGAAAAACAAGGCGTTGCTTTAGTGGTTGATCCTATGAGCTTACAGTATTTAGTGGGCGGTTGTGTGGATTATACCGAGGGGTTAGAAGGTTCGCGTTTCATCGTAACTAATCCTAATGCTAAGAGTACCTGTGGTTGCGGCTCTTCTTTTAGTATTTAATCTGGAAGGTTGTGGCTGCGTCAAAGTTATCCTTTGTTAGACAGTGCGCTCACAAGACTCACATACTTATGTATGCTCGTTTGTTGCGCACTGTCTGTCGCGGATAACTTCTTGCTCGCTCACAACTTTTGTCGGTGGGATTTTTTAAAGATAAAATTTTAAGAACAACACCTAAGAATAAAACCTTAAACGTTCAATTTCCTATTGTTAAATCCTTTCTTGTTTTTCAACAAAACGTAATTTAACTTTTCGCCACTGCCTCACAAATTTGCTGTGCTGCATTAATAATACGGGGTGTCGGGCGACTAAAACTATCTTCATCAATAGCAATAATAGGAACAGTCAACTGGGGTTGCCAAAAGGCTTGTATTGTCGGTATTTGAGTTGCTTTACCACTGAATATGATCAAGTCAGGCTGTTTTGTAAGGACTTGCTCACGGCTTACTTGAGGCCATGCCACAGGGCTACTAGCAAAGATATTTTCTCCACCACAAAGCTCTGTAATAGCGCTCTGCAATGTGCCACTTGATGTGGTAAATAAGGGTTGCATTCCAAATTGAATAAACACCTTTTTCTTGGGTTGATTCGATATATTTGATATATATTTTTGCTGTAACTTCTGATATTGCTGGCGCAATTCTTGGGCATTTTTTATTGCAATATCAGGATGATAGCTATAATTAGAAAGAGTCACGAGATCGTCTGCGATTTCTTCAATACTTTGTGGATCTGAATAAATAATAGGGATACCCAAAGCTTTTAACTGATCTAACGAACGTTGTGGATTACCCCCTCGCCATGCAATCACTAAATCAGGCTTTAATAATAGAATGCGCTCAATATTAATACCTTGCCAATTGGCTACTTGTTCAATATGTTTGGCATCTTCTGGATAATCAGAGTAAGCACTAACTCCGATAATATTATCGCCCATGCCTGCGGCATAAGCCATTTCAGTGGCTGATGGTGATAGTGTAATAACGCGATCAGCTGGTGTGATAGCAATGGCAAAATTGAGCCAAAGTAATGAACAGAATAATAACCCCAAATTGATAAATAAACGCATTACTTTTCCAATAGTAAAAAAATACCCACCTATTTTTTATCTTAGAAAAAGTAAAAAATAAAGGCGGGGTATTGATAAAGCGATATTAGGATTATCTCGACTTAATTAGTCTTTTAATTTATCCAACATCGCTGTCACCATTATGCTTGATTGTTCTGCAGCAACAGATAAAAACTCATCAAAACTTAAATGCGATTCTTTATCGGCTACATCAGAAATAGCACGAACCACAACAAATGGCGTGTCGAACTGATGACAAACATGGCCAATTGCAGTTGATTCCATTTCTACGGCTGCAACATCTGGGAATGTGCGACGGATACGAGCTAAAGGTTCTGCACCATTAATAAAAGCATCACCACTACAAATTAAACCACGAACCGCATTTAATTTTAGCGATTCAATGCATTCTTCTGCGATTTGAATAAGTTTAGGATCTGCAATAAAAGCGGGGGGACATTGCGCCATTTGACCAGGTTCATAACCAAACGCAGTAACATCAGCATCGTGATAACGTACTTCTGTTGAAACAACGATATCACCGACATTTAATCTTGAGTCTAAACCACCCGCAGAGCCAGTATTGATAACGACATCAGGACGAAAATGCTCAAGTAATAACGTTGTGCCAATCGCGGCAGCAACTTTACCAATACCCGATTTTAATAATGCAATATCAACACCGTTGATGGTACCTGTATAAATTTCACAACCACCACGCGATAAGATTTGGCAATCTTCAATTTTCTCTCGCAGAAGTGTGACTTCTTGCTCCATTGCACCTATTACGCCAACTCTCATTGTGTCATACTCACTTGTAGGTTAATAAAAAAATAGAAATAGAGTTTAACATCTATCGGAAAAACACGATATAACACAAAGAATAGAGAATTCGTTTCATCGAAACCAGAAAGAGGACAGAAATGATCGATTTTAAGCTGAAGTTAAATTATCAACGTAAATATAACAGCAGTGATATCGATATTAACGATGAAATACAGGTTTCTCGTCAATTTGAAAGTGATCGTGGGCGTATTATTAATTCTGCAGCCATTCGCCGTTTACAACAAAAAACGCAAGTCTTTCCTTTAGAGCAAAATTCTGCAGTCCGTAGCCGTCTTACTCACTCTTTAGAAGTTCAACAAATTGGGCGTTATATCGCTAAGCAAATTATTGGTGAATTAAGAAAACAAAATAAACTTGAAGCGTATGGCTTAATTGATCGTATCGATAGCCTTGAAAGTTTAATTGAGATGGCGTGTTTAATGCATGATATTGGTAATCCACCTTTTGGTCATTTTGGCGAAGCTGCGATTAAACATTGGTTTCAAAAAGTGTTATCGCCAGAAGCGAGTATTGAGTTTGATTGTTGCCCGTTTATCCCTATGCAGTATTCAGCTAAAGTGCAATTAAATAAATTGCGACAAATGTTACGCCAAGATTTATGCCAATTTGAAGGAAATGCCCAAGCGATTAGAATGGCGCATCATCTCCTTAAATTAAATTTAACCTATGCACAGATTGGCTGTGTATTGAAATACACTCGTCCTGCTTATTGGCAAGGTGAAATTCCCAAAGAATATAGTTACTTAATGAAAAAACCAGGGTATTACTGGTCTGAATTAGCATTTGTAAAAGAAGTGCAAGAAAAATTAGATATGGGGGAATTTTGTCGCTTTCCTCTCACTTATATTATGGAAGCTGCCGACGACATCTCTTATTGCATCGCGGATTTAGATGATGCGGTAGAAAAGGGGATTTTTGATATCAATCGTCTTGTTCAGCTTTTACGAGATGCATGGCGTGAAAATGGTGATGTGTCTGAAGGTGATTTATTTAATATAACAGTGGATCGTGCTTATAAAAAAAGTTGATCAAAATGAAGCAAAACGCAGTATGCAAGATCAATTTTTTATGTATTTAAGAGTTTATATTACAGGAAAATTAGTCCCTTATACGGCGTACCGTTTTATAAAAAATCTTCCTCAAGTGTATGAAGGGAGTTTTAACCATGCCTTATTGGAAGGGAATAGTGCTGAACATCGATTATTAACAACATTAAAAAGCGTCGCTAAAAAATGGGTATTTAGCCATCCTGAAGTTGAAGAGCTAGAAATGAAAGGATATCGCGTGATCAGTGGATTACTTGATATCTATAAGCCCTTGCTTTTATTATCAACTGAAGACTTCTTAAGAT
>NZ_MIIZ01000988.1:0-1435 GCF_001743005.1 Shigella sp. FC1967
TCAGCTTCAGTAGCGAAAGTTAAAGGTGTTGCAACGATAGCGCATTTTTCTGCTTTAATTTCATTAAGTTCGTGATCGCCACGGACTAATAATGCAACTTTATGGAGTTGACGTTAAATGTCATTAAAAAAAAATTGTTATTGTCGGTGGTGGTGCGGGTGGTTTAGAACTGGCAACCAAATTAGGCAATAAATTAGGGCGCAGCAAAAAAGCAGAAATCACCTTAGTGGATCGCAACAATAGTCATTTATGGAAACCCCTTTTACATGAAGTGGCAACGGGCTCTTTAGATGATGGTGTTGATGCTTTAAGTTATTTAGCACACGGCTATAATCATCATTTCAATTTCCAATTAGGCTCCTTAACAGGGCTTGACCGTGACCAAAAAAAGATAACACTGGCTGCCATTTATAATGAAGAGCAAGAGCTACTCGTGCCTGAACGCACATTAGACTATGATATTTTAGTGATGGCATTAGGCAGTAAATCAAACGATTTTGGCACACCAGGCATCAAAGAAAACTGTATTTTCTTGGACAGTCCTCAACAAGCACATCGTTTCCATAATGAAATGTTGAATTTGTTTTTAAAATACTCAGCAGATAATAATGCACAAGAAGAAAATCGTAAGGTCAATATTGCGATTGTAGGTGGCGGTGCGACGGGGGTTGAGCTTTCAGCTGAATTACATAATGCAGTGCGTCAGCTTAATAGCTATGGATTAAAAAAAATTAGCACCTTCAGCATTAAATATCACTTTAGTTGAAGCTGGAGAGCGCATCTTGCCTGCATTACCAGTGCGTATCTCTAGTGCTGCACATCAAGAATTAACAAAATTAGGTGTGCGAGTTATGACCAAAACGATGGTCACAAGTGCGGATGAAAGTGGATTAAATACCAAAGAAGGTGAGCATATTGATGCTGACTTAATGGTGTGGGCAGCAGGCATTAAAGCGCCTGATTTTATGAAAGAGATTGCAGGCTTAGAGACTAACCGTATTAACCAGCTAGTTGTTAAACCAACCTTACAAACAACCTTAGATGAGTCTATCTTTGCGATTGGTGACTGTTCTTCTTGTCCAAGAAAAGAAGGTGGTTTTGTTCCTCCACGAGCACAATCTGCACATCAAATGGCAAGTCGTTGTTATGGCAATATTTTAGCAATGTTAAAAGACAAACCACTAAAAGATTATGTGTTTACCGATCATGGTTCATTAGTTTCACTCTCTAAATTCAGTACTGTGGGGAGTTTGATGGGGAATTTGATGAAAGGGGACATGATGATCGAAGGACGCATAGCGCGGATTGTTTATATTTCTTTATATAGAATGCATCAGATAGCTTTACATGGTTATATCAAAACTGGGCTTATGATGTTAGTCGGATCAATCAACCGAGTTATTAGACCTAAACTAAAACTTCATTAAGTTATCTT
>NZ_MIIZ01000989.1:0-1427 GCF_001743005.1 Shigella sp. FC1967
TTTTTTTACGCGTTACTTTTTATGGTTAATAGCAGGTTTGCAACTCGATTTTGGTACCTCTTTTCTTACAAGAACCCCCGTTATTCAAGAGATGTTAAGGGCGTTACCACCCACACTTTGGCTAGCCTCAACGGCGCTATTCTTTACGATTGTTCTGACACTCCCTTTGGCACTATGGTGTGTGGCTAAACCTCAAAGTTTTACGGATAAATGTATCCGTTTTATTGTTTTTGTTTTAACGGCTATTCCTAATTATTGGTTAGGATTATTATTAATTTGGGGTGTCGCTGTTTATTTAGATTGGTTGCCTGTCAGCGGAATGTTATCGCCTCAGTCTGTTATTTTGCCTGCTTTGGCGCTCTCTTTAGGATATATCGGCACTTATTTACGACTATTACGAGGTGCGATGTTAAATCAATGGCATCAGCCGTATGTCTTTTATGCCAAAGCGCGAGGATTACCCGATAATCTTATTTTACGCCGCCATATTTTACGTAATTCGCTGTATTCCAGTTTAACGGCGTTGGGGATGAGTATTCCTAAGCTTATTGCGGGTACGGTGGTGATTGAAAATATTTTTGCTTGGCCGGGGATCGGACGACTCTGTATCAGCGCTATATTTGGTCGTGATTATCCGATGATACAAGCTTATATTTTATTAATGTCACTGTTATTTCTCTTTTTTAATTTTCTGATGGACGTCATTCAAATGATGGCAGATCCACGGTTAAGGCGATAATGATGTGGCGACTTTTTTGGCAACGACTCGGAAAAGATAAAAGTGCACAACTGTGTTTATTGGTGATTATGATGGTAGTCATTGCAGGAATATTCGCCCCTTGGTTGGCACCACATGATCCTACATTAACGTCGATACGCTTGAAATTTAAACCGATGAGCTTTGATTATCCGTTAGGTACGGATAATTTAGGACGCTGTATTTTTTCAAGATTATTGTTTGGTATCAGAACAACAGTATTTTATGCCTTATTAGCCATGAGTGTGACATTAATGATTGGTTGGCTAATGGGAATGTTAGCCGGATTTTTCCATGGCAAGATAGATACATTGATTATGCGGTTATGTGATGTCGTTTTGTCATTCCCTGCAGAAATTATGATCTTAGCATTAGTGGGAATAATGGGACCGGGTATTGGTAATATCTTAATTGCCGTTATTTTAGTGAAATGGGCATGGTATGCCAGAATGATCAGGGGCGTTGTTCGTCAATACGCTCATCGTAATTACATTGCATATGCACAGGTGATTGGTGCACCTTCTCGTCATATTTTACGGCGTCATTTATTACCTGTCACCTTTGCTGAAACTATTGTCTTAGCATCAACAGATATGGGGAGTGTTATTTTAATGATCTCGGCACTTTCCTTTTTAGGGTTAGGTGTACAACCACCAACGCCAGAATGGGG
>NZ_MIIZ01000990.1:0-1417 GCF_001743005.1 Shigella sp. FC1967
TTTTTTCGCATTACGGATAAGAGTGCGTAATTGTTGGCGATCAGCCATCGGATAAAGTGCAACCACTTCTTCAATGACTTCATTGCCACCTTCGATAAGGCGAATTCGCAGATCTTCAAGTTTATGTAACACTAAAATCTGTTGGTTGTGACGGTTTTTGAGTTTATCAAGCGCTTGGCGGATCGGCTCTTCGTCCACATTGCGCAGTAGTTTTCCAATATATTGAATTTGGCGACGGCGTGCTTCACGCTGCACTTTTTGTGCTAATTGAATAGAGGTTAATAATTTTTCATCTAATGGCACACGCTCTAATTCTTGTGCACTTAATTCAACTAATTCAGTGCCCAGTTTTTTGAGTGCTTCAGCATCACGTTTAATTTCGCTTTTGCTGACCCAGATGATTTCGTCCTCTTCTTCCTCTTCTAACGAAGCATCGTCAAATTCAGGATTGAGGTAATGCCACTCTTCAGGCTGCTTTGCCATAATAAAAATTCCTGTTGCAGAGTAAGCCGGGAGTGTGATTTGGTGAATGACCAAAAGCCCGACGGGTGATAACATTCATATATCTTCTATTGTAACTGGGAAAATCGCTTGTTGACCACCTGTCAATTGATTTACTTTGCTGAAAATAAGTAAAAAGCGGTGTTCTCCTTAGGAAAAATGGTTCTCAATGAATAATTCAGATCAGGTAAAACAGCTTGAAGACGCCGTCTCACTCGCATTAGAGCTGGCAGCAAAACAGTGTGATGGTGCTGAAGTCGCTATTAATAAATCGACGGGTATTAGTGTCAGTACGCGTTATGGTGAAGTTGAAAATGTGGAATTTAACAGCGATGGCGCGTTAGGTATTACAGTTTATCAACAACAACGTAAAGGCAGTGCCTCTTCAACCGATTTAAGTCCTGATGCGATCAAACGCGCGGTACAAGCTGCTGTGGATATTGCGCGTTATACTTCTGTTGATCCTTATGCAGGCCCGGCGGATCAAGAGTTATTAGCATTTGATGCCCCTTTCCTGGATCTTTACCATCCTACCGACATCACGGCAGATAAAGCGATTGAATTAGCATCAAGAGCAGAAAAAGCCGCTTTAGATAGCGATAGCCGTATCATTAATACCGAAGGGGGCAGCTTTAATAGCCACAGTGGAACCCGTGTATTTGGTAATAGCCTTGGCTTATTAAAAAGCTATTCATCTTCACGCTATTCTATGTCGAGTTGTGTTATTGCTCGTGATGGTGAGGATATGGAGCGTGACTATGCTTACACCATAAGTCGTCGTTTTGATGATCTCGAATCACCTGAATGGGTAGGTCAAGAGTGCGCACGCCGTACGTTATCTCGCCTTGCACCTCGTAAACTCCCCACCATGAAAGCACCCGTTATTTTTGCAGCAGATGTTGCGACAGGCATTTTT
>NZ_MIIZ01000991.1:0-1411 GCF_001743005.1 Shigella sp. FC1967
AACAAGGCTTTGAAACAATCGTATTATTAAATTTTCTTGTTGCCAATTATAATCTGTACGTTCCATGAATTTTGTAACCTATAAATAGCAGCATAAATTACTGCTATTTATTTTGAATTAAGCTCTTAAGATAATGTCGCGTTTTTTGCTATATTCAATTGCTTTTCTAAAGCATCTTGATTCAGTACTTGCAAGCCGTTACTATCAGTTTGAATTTGAATAACTCCATCAGTAATAACTGCTTCTTGCTTATCATTTAACTGCGGTTTAAAAAGTGGGGTAGTGATTAAGTGTGTCATGATTGCAGCTAATTTATAGCCATTTTCAATTGTTTTAATAATGTTTTCACTAACACCTTCTAAATTAGCTCTTCCCATCGCTTTGTTTTGTTGCATTTTTTTATCGGTATCGATTAAATCCAACAGATAAGGCTCAAAAATTTTAAATTGGGCAGTCAGAACATCATAGATTGAAACTACATATTCTTTTGTTTTGATTAAATGTTTTTGTGCTAATTCCATTTTTTTGACAGCTGAAGAGACTTCTGAACGAATTTTTTGTGCATTATCTAATGCTTTTTCAGCGTGATTTGCATAAGCCCAGCCAGCGATTGCAAGAATAGGCGCGACAACTGCACCACCAAGCACCATTGCGCCACCTGCCATGCCCCAACCGCCTGCTGCTAATGAGCCACCACCAATTGCAGCCATTGTTGCATTATAGGCTGCCGCTCCTGATAAAGCTGCAATAGGCGTTCCTGTTGAAGCCGCCGCAAATGCCATCACACCACCATATACAGCGAAACCAGCTGCGGCACTTGACGCACCAGCACCTACAACAGTACCTAAATATTCTGTTGCAGAAATAGCTAAATTTTCAATTTTATTGATTTCATGACGTGGTATGGTGATGGAAATGTCATTTCCAGACTTATTAATTTTTTTCAAAATCTCTTGGGCTATTGTATTAAATTTATTGAAATCTTTACCTATTTGTAATTCAAGAGCACCCAATTTTTCTAAATGAATAGAGGTATTATTGTTTTACACGATCAAGTTTCTTCTTTTTTTTACTATCATATTTATCTTTTAGCAGTTTGGTAAAAATATCATCAGCTTTCTGATTTTTGTTTTGATATCCATCATAAGCTTTTCTTTTCCGCCAAAATGCAGCAGCAGCGATCGCAGCACCTGCAATAATAAATGGTATTGCCATAACCTATTCTCCAATTATCTATAATTGATTAATATATTCTCGTAAACTCATCAGCTTCTGATTTTGTTTGATATCCATCATAAGCTTTCTTTCCGCCAAATGCAGCAGCAGCGATCGCAGCACCTGCAATAATAAATGGTATTGCCATAACCTATTCTCCAATTATCTATAATTGATTAATATATTCTCGTAAACT
>NZ_MIIZ01000992.1:0-1410 GCF_001743005.1 Shigella sp. FC1967
GGGGCAGACCCGTTGCGCTCGCCGTAAGTGACCTCAAGGTTCCTTTAACCCCCGCGCAAGCGGGGCAGACAACTGCGCGCCTCATTGGACACACTGGCGATAACTTCAACCCCCCGCTGGTGCTGGGCGGACCTTTCAGTAAAAACAGCACCACTTTCTATTCTCCTTCAACCCCCGTTAATACGGGGCAGATGAGCCATGCTATGAGAAACCAAACACTCTTCATCTTCAACCCCCGCACAGGCGGGGCGGACGAAATCCAGGTGGTGTTTGCCGGTCTCGTATTCCTTCAACCCCCGCACAGGCGGGGCGGACACATACACAAATCTACCGAGCTGGAACAGCTACCTTTAACCCCCGTACAGACGGGGCAGATCAAGATTGGTAAAAAACCGGTGATTACTGCTGTTCTTTAACCCCCGCTGGTGCGGGGGCGGCCTGCGCTATCACGATAATGGTCACAAAGTTCACCTTTAACCCCCGCTAACACGGGGCTGACGGTATTACAATTACTAACCTGTCAAACCCTACTCTTTAACCCCCGCAGGCGCGGGGCGGACTTCACGCGCAAAAAGGGAACTGAGGGCTTTAACCTTTAACCCCCGCTGGTGCGGGGCGGACCAACATAAAGAAAGGGCTACCGAAGAGTTTTACCTTTAACCCCCGTAGGTACGGGACAGACACGGATAGGGGGGGTTCACTACGGGCAACACTACCTTTAACCCCCGCTGGTACGGGGCAGACGAGCAATATCTACACTACACCCATAAATCAACCCTTTAACCCCCGCTCACGCGGGGCGGACGCACCAGCCGTTTCAGCTCATAAAGCTCTTTCACTTTAACCCCCGCTGGTGCGGGGCTGACTCACAAAAAACAGATACAAGAGAGAGCTCTCCCCTTTAACCCCCGCTAACACGGGGCTGACAATCGTCCAAGGTCCCCCATTAGATAATTATCTCTTTAACCCCCGCTGGTACGGGGCAGACAACTGGTTTATAACGGATAGGCTGATGACTGTACTTTAACCCCCGCTGTAGCGGGGCGGACAGCTCTGTGTTAATAAAATTGGAGATTGGTCATCTTTAACCCCCGCTAACACGGGGCTGACGGTCATCCCGTAGCTCAAGTGTCCAATTAACTTCTTTAACCCCCACGCAGGCGGGGCGGACTCAGCCATTACCTCCCCCGTGAAGGCAATTATCCTTTAACCCCCGCTCACGCGGGGCGGACGCAGCAAGCGGCTCAATAACCCATAAAGCCTATCTTTAACCCCCGCAGGTGCGGGGCGGACCCAGTTGATAGCCTGAATCAATTAACATCTCACCTTTAACCCCCGCTAACACGGGGCTGACGGTATTACAATTACTAACCTGTCAAACCCCACTCTTTAACCCCCGCAGGCGCGGGG
>NZ_MIIZ01000993.1:0-1407 GCF_001743005.1 Shigella sp. FC1967
TTTTTCTACGCAGCCGCCTTGATATTTCTGGCCTTTATTATGACCCTCACGCTCATCCGTGAAGAGGTGCAAAAAAACACAGTTTCATCGACAAAAAAATGCATGAACTGGTCGCAGTTACCTGCCCGTTCGGTGATTGTCTGTATGCTTTGTACCGGCTTATTGCTGATGCTGGCCAATATGTCGATAGAACCCATTATTACGGTCTATGTACAAACTCTCGTTAGTGAGGCATCTCAGATAACTAAAGTGGCAGGGTATGTAATGGCTGTCGCGGCCTTGGGCAGTATCATTTCCGCATCTTGGCTTGGAAAGCTAGCCGACAGAATAGGACATTTCCGCATCATCATACTGGCGTTAGCTGCTGCCGGATTGTTGCTGATCCCTCAGGCATTTGTTACCTCGGGCTGGCAGCTTATTGTTCTGCGTTTCCTTATGGGGCTTGCACTAGGTGGATTATTACCCTGTATTGCAACGGTAATACGTCAGCGCGTACCAGAAGGAATGGTAGGAAGTATTCTCGGCTATTCTGTAGCCGCACAGTTTGCAGGCCAGTTCATCGGACCGCTGATAGGCGGAATTGTCGGTGGTCATATCGGGATGCGGGCAGTATTTCTAGCAACTAGCTTTATATTGCTGCTCGGTGCGATTTGGAATTTTAAAATATATCGCAAGTCAGCTACACGTTGATGAACTGTATTCCTCTTCACTTGTACATTTCGGAGATTTTATGATGACTCAACTCAATAATATCGATAAAAAAACACCTTTTTAGTAATGGATTTTTAGATGAGCATACTCGAAAAATACTGTCTCAACATGCCTTTGTTATGCATTCAACCGAAATATTAAAAGCTTGGACATAAAAATATAACTATTTGATATGGAAATAATTACCACAGTTATTTGAGTGGTTCAGGGCGAATATCTCATTGAAGGGGGACTGGGCTTTAATTCAGATGCAGAGTGGGGGGCTATTGATGGTGGTAGTGGGGGCTATTGATGGTGGTATTGAAATTCCACTTGATGTCAATAAACAGCCTCTTATTTGGGTTAACTCTAAAGTTAACAAAGATAGTTCTATCCTCGTGAGAACGTATCATCAAACTCACCCTAATGCACCTAAGTTTGCCCGTAATGATATTGACGGCTTCAATGATGGCGATCCGATTGATATCCCTGATGGTCGCTTTATTTCCGTTCGTGTACAGATGCCAGAGCAGTCAATCTATAATGTAAGAATGCGTGAGATGGAAGAAGTGCAGACGGTGGAAGAGGAGCATAGACGGAAAGAAGAGGATTAATTATGATTGTTGTTAAACGGGCTGTACTGATTAACTAACTCACCCGTTTAACATAATGGGTCTTATGTGCATCAGTTTTATAATCATTATTCCTTTACTGTTA
>NZ_MIIZ01000994.1:0-1402 GCF_001743005.1 Shigella sp. FC1967
CCCCCGCTGGTGCGGGGAGGACTCACTTCTTAACCACTCAGATGCTTTTATAACACTTTAACCCCC
Source organism: Shigella sp. FC1967 (assembly GCF_001743005.1). Classification (NCBI taxonomy): domain Bacteria; kingdom Pseudomonadati; phylum Pseudomonadota; class Gammaproteobacteria; order Enterobacterales; family Enterobacteriaceae; genus Shigella; species Shigella sp. FC1967. The sequence goes on from NZ_MIIZ01000994.1 coordinate 67, forward strand.
GCTGTAGCGGGGCTGACAGCAAATGAGAAAACATATTGTAAAAGAGCAAGGCAACTTACATTAAAAAACAGATGACCCCTAAACAGTTAAAGTAAGGCCATCTGTTTTTATATGTGCGTTTAAATAAAATCAGGAATAAACGCAGACTGCATCAATGTCTTGTCGAAATATGGGGGCTTGGTTGTAGCAAAAACCTCCACGTCAGCATCGAGTAACTTAAATGGTTTGACCCGCAGCATCCATTTTTCAAGGGCCATTTGGTCACTTTCGATGATGACATCCACTATTTTCCCATGACCTTGACGACGACGAGGGCCAATGTGAGTGATGAGCCCAGACTCTTTGAGGTAATAACTGATCTGGTCTTTATCCCCGACAATATAGCCAACTAACTCATCGACTCTCGCAGTACGGTAAAAGCCGAGAAGATTGCGCTGGCTACCTCGTAACGTGTCGATCTTGATTGCGTGAGACATTCTCTCCAATTCGCCGCGTTTGCGTCCTGCCTGTATGAAGCCGCCTTTAGCGGCTTCTGCATAGGCATCTTCGTCAATGCGCTGCGTGTAGTGACGAGAGCTGCGCTCAAACACGTTGTTTGGGGTGATGGCGGATGCCTTCCAGCACCAGTCACCATCCTGCTCGTACTTTTCGATGGGAAGTTCCTCTGCCAATGAGGATATGGGCTGAGGATCAAACTCCAGTTCTGGTAAACGCTCTTGTGTGACGGCATAAGCAATCAAAGCGTCCAGGTGTATCGGGTTAGAGGGCATGACCATCATGCCCCCGAGTTTAAAGGTGACTTTTAACGGCTCCATCATGTCACCTTATGCCTTTACCAGGTTGGTGAAGTAGCTGACGATCTCATCGCGCTCAACTGCTTCGATCTCAGATTTGCAGGCCGCCACATGGGATTTGATGTCATCAGCCATATTGGCAAGCGTGAATTTACCCTCAGTGTAGAGAGCTTCACTGGTATAGCTTTCAAAGATCTCAAAGCGGTCAGAGTCGATGCGGATGGCGTCAACTTTGAAGCGTCCAAAATTGGTTCGGCCCCAGCCACCGACATAGTTGTGGTTCACCCAGGCTTCAAGGGCCAACAGAAGGGCACCAAACTGTGCTTCCGTAACAGTGGAATCGAAATCAACTCGGAAGTGCATCTTAACGCCCGTCTTGATGGTCTCAAAACCGAGCATGTTGGCGACAGATGTTTTTTTTAACGACTTCATTCCCTTCCGCGTTTTTTGCCGCTTTACGTTGCTTGCTGTTTTCTGCATTGCCAGAGAGGTACTCAGATACAGCTTCGGTGCCGTTTTCAATGGCATCAAGCAATTCAAAG
>NZ_MIIZ01000995.1:0-1382 GCF_001743005.1 Shigella sp. FC1967
GGGGGCATCGGCATGGTCGAAGGTGGAACAGGGATAGGTAAGACGCTGACCATCCTTGCCAGTGCTAATCAGATCGCCGCTGCAAAAGGGCAGCGCTCTGTTATCGCAACAAACACCATAAGCAACATCCAGCAGATGGCTAAGACCTATGAGCGACTGGTGGCGGCTGGTGTGAAGATGGTACCGCTTAGGGTTGTGTTGGGAAGAAACAGCTTCGTGAGTGTGGACAAACTGCGCCGGTATCTGGCCGATGACGAGATCCCTCAAGAAGTCCTCCATGCCGTCGAACGATGGATGCAAACCGGCCTGCTTCAAGAGCGTGAAATCGACGCCGCTCCCGCATATTTGCTTGATGAGCTGGTCAGCCTTTTCCCCAATGCTGCTACGTCTGAGGTCGTGCTGGGGGTGGACGCATCGAGCGAAGACCCAGGGTATCTGGCCTATAAAAGTCAGTTCGTGCGAGAAGATGTTTACCCTGAAATCGTGCTCTGTACCCACGCAATGCTTGCCATAGATGCTAAAACTCGACGCATCAGGATCGCACAGAGCGAGCATGACTTGACCGACGAGTTGAAGGCTACCAAGCGGGATATATCATCTCGAATCGAGGCGCTGGGTAAGGCGACGGATGAGGCCAAGCGCATCTTGAAAGAAGACATAGACGAGCTACAAAGAAGAGAAGACCTTCTATCCAAGGAGGTGTACCAGAACAATGACATTGGTTTGTTGCCTATGTATCAGTTCCTCTTTGTCGATGAAGCGCATCTTCTTGAGGAAACCGCATCCCGAATGATCAGTGACAACCTCTCGTTCCGGTCTTTCATCAAAGAACTGGAGTCCCATAGTAACGCGGGGATCATTCCAGCCGGGAAGATGAAGGACATAAAAAAGGAGGCCAGCATCATCATCAATGCGGATGATCAAGATAAAGAAGCTGGTAAGGTATCCCTGACTCCTGGGGTTGAGTATTTCCATGCGTTAAGCCGTATTGTCAACCTCGTTAAGTCAACCAAGAACTACCGGAAATTACCTGGTTCCTTGAAGGCCCAGATCAGAACGCTTCAATATGCGATTGATAAGGCTGACTCACCTCACTACCACTTTGGGCTGACATTCTCCCCCGTGAAACGGTATCCGCAAATCATCTCTGGTGAGATCAATACCCAGCCTTATATGCGAACAATTTGGCAGCAGGTTTCTGCGGCCATCTGTATCAGTGCGACATTGTATTTCCCTAAAATGGGGGGGTTCACATGCAGTTACTTCGCAAACAACTTGTTTATCCCCGAACGTCGGCTCAAAACCTATACGCCTATCACTCCGCCGTGGCTGAAAAGCAATGTTCATGAAATTTGTCTGCCTCCTTTGGCCCTCGAACAAGC
>NZ_MIIZ01000996.1:0-1376 GCF_001743005.1 Shigella sp. FC1967
CAAAATGGTGCAAACAGATAAAGTTGGTGCAGATAAAATGCTTAACGAGTTTAATCTACGAGTCATGGCTGATGCTGAAAAATTAACTGAAAATTTAATGAATGAAGTGTTTACAATAAGAACAAAAGATATTCAAGACGATATTTTCTTTGCAAATAAATCTAAAAAAGACTAGTTGAAACTTCTTATTTGAAATACAACTTAAATAAAAGATCCCAGTTCATTTTTTGGGATCTTTTCAATTTGGGTTAATTAAAGAACAGGAATGTAGTAACTTATTTGTTTTAAGTATTGTTCACTTTGCTCAAGTAATTTATCGTAACTTACCGATTGTTTTAGTGTATATTGTTCAATATCAGGACCGGGTCTACGTAATAAATTCATTTTAGGTAATACTTTAGTATATACGGTGTAAATAATGTCATCGTAACCAGTTAGTGAGCCTAAAATTTCATCCATATGAAAAGTAATTGCTAAATATTTACCACTCGGTAATTCTAATTGTGACATTGCTGATAGATTAGATGTTGTTGATAATTTTTCTTTATCAACAGCGGTACTATAAATGTACATTGTATCTTCTAATGTACTCGCAGATGCTCGATGCATTGCATATAGTTCTGTGGGTATTGTATTCACATCCTTCAAAAATTTACGCCAAAATTCTTTTCTAAATTTTTTCTTGTCTGAATTCCACGTTGAAACGGGTTTGTTGTATTGATGAGACATACCCGCTAATTTTAGGGAAGGAAAGGTAATTATTTCATATTTAGCGCTCAGTTCGACAGTTTCTAGAGCTGGAAAAATCAGTTCACTAATATCCCAACCTGGCTTTTTTCTGTATTCGGAAGGCGTGATATTAAACTGTTTTTTAAATGCGCGGCAAAATGTTTGTTGAGAATCAAACCGATATTTCAATGAGATATCCAGCAGGCTACAACGTGTTATGCGTAAAGCGTAAGCACCACAAGATAAACGGCGGGCGAGTATGTATTTTCCTAAAGATATTCCTGTATATGCTTTAAATAAGCGCTGAAAGTGCCATTTTGTATAGCCTGATTTTTCAGCAACAATATCTAGTGATAAGTGTGAATCAAGATTTTGCTCAATCCAAACAATAATATCTTTAACAACATTCTCTTGGAGCATGAAAATTCCTATTATTTTTCTTTATCGATATTTTTCAACAAGATCGACTTTATTTATTGAAACTACAATAAATTTATAGTACTAGGATAATAGCATATCGTATAGTGATAATTACATTGAATAAAGTAAAATAGGCAGGCAATAATGTAAAGTTATGTATTGCAATTTATTTGAATTTAACTAAAACTGTATTTTGACTCAACCATCAATGATTGATTATTTTTTTA
>NZ_MIIZ01000997.1:0-1376 GCF_001743005.1 Shigella sp. FC1967
ATCAGAATAATAATCACGTTCTTCTAATGCTTTAAATCCCTGCTTTAAATAAAATAACACTGCATTAGGTGTTGCATCTAAAAAATAACTTGGATTGCCCTCTCTTCATTGCTTCATGTTTTTAGCTGTTTTTAAAATGAGTCCTGCAAATCCTTTCCCCCATATATTCAGGTAAAGTAAAAAATCGCTTCAGCAAAACCCGTTTTAACATCTAAAAAACCCGAGGCAATAGGAATATTATATTCTTGATAATCAATTACATAAAACGGATTGTCAATAATAGCCCGTCGATATCCTTCAGGCATTTCATCAGGCGTCCATGCGGCTAAAACTTCTGATGAATAAACATTCTCACAACCAAATCGCAGTGCTTGATTTCGTAAATACCACAACCTTTTGGCTTCCTGTGGTTCAGCGAGTCTAAGTTGAATCATACTCATTTTCATCTTATTCATTAGAATTAAGAGCCTCAAATTAGTGTAATTATTTTATTCTACTGATGTTTTTAAATTTTAACTTTTTTAGTGTTACTTTTTTTTAAGCGCGTGATATGTTTTTGAAGAAGGAATAATATAAGGAAATCTCATGCCTAATTCAGCACTATCTTCACCAATAAAAAAAAAACGCCCCTTTTGTTGCTGGTTCTCCACTTCCTTTTTATTATCAATTTATCTCTTGTGCAATTAGAGAAATCTATTTTTCTAAAAGTTTCACTTATTTACCATAATAGATCTCAAGCTGAAAATACACATCCTAAGTTAATTCTATGCAGCCATCGTAACAGTGCTTTTGATGGTTACATTGCATTAAAAGCCTTTCCTAACACTCAAGCTTTAGCTTCAATTCAATTGTTAAATAGCCCTTTGATGAGAAGTTTTTTTACGGGTATTCCCGTGGTCAGGAAAAAGGATAGACAGCGTTTAGGTATAAATGCAAATGTATTTTCAAGTCCTTCAGATGCTGCAATTGCACATATAAAGGCGGGTGGAGATCTCCTATTATTCCCAGAAGGCAGTAGTGAGTGGGGTTTCCAGCCATTGCCTTATCAACGAGGTGCCGCAAGAATAATCAGAACATTGCTCAGTGAGGGCGTCATTTTTGATATCGTTCCTATGGGATTGTTTTATATCGCTCCTGATAAATTCAGTTCAAAAGTGGAAGTTTATATTGGTGAAAATATTTCTATAAACTCACAAAAAGATAATTTATCAATCAGAGAATGGGAAAAAAAATATTCATACGGAAATTTCCACATCACTAAATAAAATTTCTGTTAATTGCCCCAATATTGATATTTTTTGAGAGAGCATCTGCTTATGCTTTTAATAAAAATAAAGAAGGTGAATCTTATGCCAAATCCTTTATTGATTATCAAA
>NZ_MIIZ01000998.1:0-15458 GCF_001743005.1 Shigella sp. FC1967
TATTTTATCCCTACTCTTCATAATCATTTTAAATAAACTATTTCTACTGTTTATTTAATAGTTTTTCTAATGATTACTCTTTTTAAGAACATCTCAATGTTATTTACTGACTCAAGAAAAAGAATTTTAAGCTGATATTGTTATGAGTGCTAATTTTGTGATGGTAAAATAAACAAAGAGCGGGGAATAAAAAATAAGACATCAGAAAAAGTGAGCTAAAAAAACTGTGAAAAAGCGCCAAGTATGGCGCTTCTTGGTTATTAAACAACACGTAAATTAAACTTTGGGTTTATAACTTTCTTTATCAAGATCGTGTTTTTTCATTCGTAAATACAGCTTCTTACGAGGAATACCCAAATAATCCGCTACGTCACTCACTCGCCCCGCAAATAAATATAAGGCATCTTCAATTAATCGACGCTCATACTCATCTACCAGATTATCCAAAGGGCCTTCTGGTGGAATAATGGCGCGATGTTGTTCACTATCCACCATTTTTACAATACCGACTGCATAGAGTTCGGCAACATTTCGTAACTCACGAATATTACCCGGCCAATCGTAGCGCTTTAAAATATCGAGGTAATTACGATCAATCTTGGGTACTGCAATACCAAGACGCTGTGCGCTTTGTCGTAAGAAAGCTCTAAATAACGGAATAATATCGGGGCGTCTTGCACTTAATGGAGGCAGTGAAAAAGTGATTTGCGAAAAATAGTAATAGAATTCAGGAATTAATCGACCTTCTGTTACTAACTGCTGGGTATTGTTTTCTAAAATCGCAATCGTTCTAAAATGGCGTTTTCCTTGGCGTTCCATATCAAGCAGATAAGAGCTTAACCAGCGTTGTGCTTCTGATGATAAATCATAAGGGGAACGTAAAATCAGTGTTCCGACTTCATCCGCCTCAATTTGAGCAATCACTTGTTTGATATCCGATAGATTCTGACAATCGACTGTTTGGATCGCTTTATCACTGTGCGGGCTTAATTCATGCAATAATTGAGCAAGTAGATGACGCCCTGTTCCCATCTCCCCCTCTATCATTAAATCTTTATCGATATCGGCAATTTGTTGTACTTGTTCTCTGATCGCAGTGATTTGCGCACTGTCTCCCACTAATCGCTCTTGTGTGGTGCTTATTACCGCATTTCTAAGTGAGAGAATAGATTGACGCTCTTTATGTGCTTTCGCCACTAACGCTAAAAAAACAGGGGGATTAATGGGTTTCTCAATAAAATCATAAGCGCCTTTTTTTACCGCTTCCACCGCTAACGGTATATCGCCATGCCCCGTGATCATGATAACCGGAATACGAGCGTCAATGTCTTTAATGCGCTCTAATACCTCCATGCCATTCATTGCTGGCATATAAATATCAAGCACAACAGCCCCCTGCCATTCTGGTGTTAAAAGGCTTAATGCTTTTTCTGGAGAGTCGGTTACTCTAGCAACCATCCCCGCAAGATTGAGTAAATGACGATAAGATTCAAGAATATCTTCATCGTCATCAATTAATAAAACGTCGATATCAGGCATGTGTGATTGTGTCATCTGTAAACTCCAAAACAACCATGGCGCCACCCTTTAATGTAGAAGCCAAGTAAATTTCATAACCAAACCGTTGCATAATTGAACGGCAAATGGATAACCCTAACCCAAGCCCCACATCTTTTGTGGTTGTAAATGGGGTAAATAGTTTTGGTAAAACCTCTGAATTGAATCCTTTTCCACTGTCGGCAATCGCCACTAATTTTCGTTTGGGATCAACAGATAAAAGATCAATGGTGATCTGACTTTCCCCCCCACCCGCAATGGCATCCATTGCATTAACAAACAAATTAACCAAAACTTGCTCAATTTGTGTTGGGTCTGCACAAATGGTTAATTCATCAGGAATATTATTCGTAATAATGCACTGCTCTCGTTTAGAGCGAGACTCCACCAGCACCATCGCACTATCGACCAACTCTTTTAATGGTGCTGAAACAAAGCTAATTTCAGACGGCGATTTACGTGAAAAATTACGCAATGCCGTAATGATCCGATTCATTCGTGCACACAGCTTTTCAATACGTTCGATAGAATCAGGTAATTGATCATACTTTCCCATCTGTATGGTCAGTTTTGCACTGTATAGATAGGTGTTGATTGCAGAGAGTGGTTGATTAAGCTCATGTGCAAGGCTTGTCATCGCCTGCCCAACAACCGCCATTTTAGCCGCTTGTACTAACTCTTCTTGGGTCTGAATTAAATGTTTTTGTGCTTGCTCACGGCGCAACATTTCTTCATTTAATTGTTGGTTTTTATCCTGTAAATCTTGTGTTTTTAATGCCACCATTTGTTGAAGCTCTAATCGGCTTAACTCTTGGCGCGTAATATCGGTGATAGTCACAATATATTTGTGTTCATCTTTATGTGGATATTCTCGAATATTAAATTGTAAGAAATGGGGTTCACCCGCTTTTACCATTCGAATAATACATTCACTCTGCCCTAAACGATAAAGCTGACTGGTTGAGCTAAATTGCGCTTTAAGCATTGTGCTCGCCTCACCACTAAACAGTAGCCAAAGTGGCTTATTACTTTGCTCTTTTCCTGTTCCTAGTAGCGTTGCTGCACTTGGATTAACGGTTTCCATTCTGCCATCGTGGTGACAGGTAATTAAACTCGCATCGGTATTATTAATAAGATTTAACGCATTACTGGCTTCCACTTCTTTCATTTGACGCCAAAATCGACGAAGCCGTCGACTTAACAGACCAATTTCATCTTGCCCTTCAATCAGTACAGGCTCTGTTAAATGACCTTTGGCAACATGCGCTAAGTCATCACTGAGTTTATTCAATCTGGCGATAAGTCTTCTATCAATCAAGATTTTCATCACAATAATACTCAGCAATAGTGACGCAATAATGATAACAACAATAACAATCTTCCCCGTAGCCATAAGCTTACGGGTATTATCATTAAGCTTATTGAGTGCTTCACTTGTAGCAAAAACATTGCCTCTTACGGCATTATCAAACTGTGATAATTTTTCATTCAGTTCAGGGGTTAATGCTTTGAGCTTTTTCTCGTTATCGACATCATCAATCAGTGTTTGATAGATATCACCGTCATAACGAGTGATCGCAATAATCTCTTGTAATACTTGGCGGTGAGCAATCGTCGATGGATAACTTTTTAGCTTCTGATTTAAGGCGATGATTTCGTCAATTTTAACGCTGATATAATGAAAAGCGACATCAATATCACGACTATAACGTTGGTGAGCAATCTCTTCGACTAAACTAATTAACTCATTTTCTGTGGTAAATAACTCTTGTAGTAACGTAGATTCTAATAATAGCTGTAAGCTGTTTTCCTGTACGTTTTTCTCATTGATCATTTGGCTAACATGCCACTCAATTTCATTCAGTAGCGGTTTAATATCTTCACCAACGGCGTCATGCATCCATGCCAATTGCCCTAATAATTGTGCAAGGCGGTTTTCTAGTTCGCGCCGTTTATCCAATAACATATCTTGTTGATTAATAAGCTCTGTTAGCTCATCAACAAGTTGAGTATAAAAAGCACGCTGTGGTTTTTGTTCAATAGGAAATTCACGCAAATTATCGAGTAACTGATGAATTTCCTGCTGCTGTTGCTCTGAGACTGATTTTCGCTGTGTCTGCTCTCGCTCTTTTAATAGCATTTGTAAATTGGTGCTATAACGTTCCATATTATAGCTGGTGGTTAACATCGGTAGCGATCCTCCTACTGACGCATTAATTTGTGTCGCCAGTTTTCCCCACATAAAAAAGATAACCACACCAATTAATAAGGTGAGTAAAGAACTAAAGATAAACGCCATATACAGGCGTCTACCTAGTTTGCCAAATTGTTTAGGCACTAATAATTTCATCCGTAATACCTTTCATAAAAACAGCGCTTCCTGCTGTATATTTGAACCACAAGGCGGTTAGGGTGATTTTGTCTCTTTCAATAAAACTAATGCTTGTTCCAACCTTTCAGCTTCTAATGTACGCCATTGATACAGCACAGCGAGTGCTTGATCAGAGTATTCCCGCTGATCCGCTTCCTTCATAAATAAGGCTTGTAATGTCGGTGAATTAGCCTCTTTTTCACTAATAAGTACCGAGCTTGCTATTTTTCTCGCTTTACTAATCGCAGAAATACGTTCTGGCGTTTTATTTTCCTGTCTTTCTGCTTCGTGAATATCATTCCAAACTTGGCGCATTAACGGAAAATTATGGGTGATCATTTGATCAAATAATGCATTAACGACTTCACTACGACGATAAGCCTCATTGCTGTTTAAAATAAATTCCGTGTTATTAGCAAGTTCATCGTTATTACGTAAGATTGCTTTGCTTAATGGGATCTTTGCCATATCACTTTTTATAGATGATCTCTTGTCCTTCATCCGATAAAAGAAAGGCGATAAATTTGGCGGCGGTGTCTCTTTTACTGCTTTCGGCAACAATAGCGACATAAGCGGGTAAAATAATCGACTTATCAAAATAGCTAAATTCGACAAAATCAAATCGCTTTTGATGGTTAAAAGCGTAGTTATCGATAATGGGTCCAGCGCCGACAATGCCTCTGGCGATAGCATCACTGACACGAGAACTCCGTGCCGAAATTGAAGAAAGGTTACCACTGGTTTCGAGTAGGATCTGCCATCCACGCTCCCAGCCGTACTCTTGTAGCACATTTTCCACCATCAATTGCATCGTGCCAGAGTTTGCCGGAGTGGTCATGGTTAAGTGCCCTTGGTAAATCGGATCACTTAAATCAACCCAGCTTTTAGGTGCTGGAATACCCAGCTTTTGTAGGTATTGCGTATTACTCATAATGCCAATACCAGAATAGCCAACAGTGGTTATTTTATCGTTTAATATATCACTATGGCGTGTTAGCCATTTCGGCGTTTCGTAATTTACGGGTAATCGCGCGAGTAACCCTTCTCTGTCTAGATGATGAAAAAAGTTAGCCGATGACGACATCACAATATCAACTGGCTGTGTGGGGTATTGTTTCATCATCCGTGTTGCAATCGCGACGCGACGATAAACCACTTGCACTTTAGTGTCTGGATAACGAGCACTAAAGGCCTCTGTAAGTGGTCGCATTGGTGTATCTGAAAGTGTCGTCAGTATAACAAGTGGCTGCTCATCACTACGCACAGGTGTGATAAACAGCCAACTAAACAATAAACAGACGAGGCTTAATACTATTTTTATTCTCATGACATACCCCTGGTTTTGTTTTGAATAAACATAAAAATGTGTCGAACTTCAAACTTCTGATATTTAGCAATATTTATTATTTTGAACTAATGAGTCCTTAATGACCCATTTACAACAATGATATGACGATATCTTCACTCATTTTTAAACCAACACCTAATAGCAATGTTACAAATTTGACTCACCGATTCAGCAGAATGTGTCATCGATGACTCAAATTCTCTCTTTTGCACCAAGATGACCTAAATGAATAGCATCAGCTCTGAAAACTAAAATCAGCTTCAGACATGAATAATATTCGGAGTCATCTCTATGCTAAGTTTCTTTAAAACCAGAAAGGATCTGCCGCTAATAGAAGCGTCAAGCGAAAAGATCCGCGCAATATATAAAAAGCACCAATGGCAGGTCTTCTTTGGTCTTGTTCTTGGTTATGCCATGTTCTATGTGGTTCGTATGGCACTCGGTGTGGTGAAAAAACCGATGCTGGATGCAGGTATCGTAACCACCGCTGAACTCGGTTTAATGGGTTCTGCGTTCTTCTTTACCTACGCATTTGGTAAGTTCTCTAACGGCTTCTTGTCAGATTATGCCAATATTGGACGCTTTATGTCCATCTCGTTAATTGCCTCTTCCTTTGTTTGTATCTTCATGGGAATGTCAACGGCGAGCCTGTTCTTTATCCTGTTATGGGGTATTAACGGTTGGTTCCAATCTGTAGGTTCTGCACCTTCTTGCGTCTCTATCTTCCAATGGTTCTCACCAAAACAACGCGGTACGGTTTATTCCATCTGGGGTGGCTCGCGTAATATCGGTGAAGCAATCACATGGGTATTAACCGCGACCATAGTGAGCTTCTTCGGCTGGCGTGCTGGTTTTATCGGTGCAGGTATCGCAGGTATTGCTGCAGGTATCATCTTACTGATGATTTTAAAAGACCGTCCTCGTACTTATGGCTTACCTGATCCAGCAACCGCGTATGGCGAAGAGTCAGAAGCAGTTAAATCAAGTGATCCTAAAGAAACACGTCGTGCTCAGTTATTCGTATTAAAACAACCCACAGTGTGGATCATCGCAGCAGCATGTGCGGCGATGTATATCTCTCGCTATGCGATCAGTTCATGGGCTGTTCTATACCTACAAGGTTCAAAAGGTTACTCGCTGATTGATGCTGGCTTTGCCATGTCTACTTACCCAATCGCAGGTTTCTTCGGTGCAATCTTAGCGGGTATGGCTTCAGACAAACTGTTTAACGCTAACCGCCATATTCCAACACTGATTTACGGTATCGCCAACATTGCAGGTTTTGCACTGATGTTCTGGGGTCCACAAAGCCGTGTTATGGATGCAATTGCATTAAGTATGGTTGGTTTTGCAATGGGTGGTCTGGTTGTGTTCTTAGCAGGTTTAACCGCTTGTGACCTAATGCCGAAAAACGCAGTAGGCGCAGTAAAAGGCTTTATCGGACTGTTTGCTTATATTGCAGCATCAGCACAAGAACTGATTTCCGCCTCACTGATTAAAGTCACTCAAGTTGGTGATGTCACTAACTACGACTTCACCACCGTACAGTATTTCTGGATAGGTTCTGCCATCGTTTCCATGATTTTAGCGACGCTAGTCTGGAATGCGAAAAAAGTTACCATGGATTAATGAATTAATTAAGTTGTCATCAAGGGATACCGTTGGGTATCCCTCTTTAAAAAGAGAATGTCATTATGCGTAAGACAAAAATTGTTGCGACTCTTGGCCCAGCTAGCTGTTCAGAGCAGATGATTGAAAAGCTGATTATGGCAGGTGCTAACGTATTTCGTTTAAACTTTTCACACGGCACTCGCGAACAGCATCAAGCCACTGCCGCAACTATCCGTCAGGTCGCAGAAAAACATCGTGTATTTATCGGGATCTTAGCAGACCTGCAAGGCCCTAAAATTCGTATCGCTAACTTTAAAAATGATTCAATTCAATTAAAACAAGGCGATAACTTTATTCTAAATGCAGATTTAGACAGCACATTAGGCGACGAACAACAAGTTGGTTTGGACTATCCACAACTTGTTCAAGAAGTCACACCAGGGAATATTTTGTTACTTGATGATGGCAATATTCAATTACAAGTCAGCGCCGTCAATAATAATCAAATAGAGACCGTCGTTACTGTTGGTGGAAAACTCTCTAACCGTAAAGGCATTAACTTACTCGGTGGTGGTTTATCTGCTCCTGCATTAACAGACAAAGATAAACAAGACATACACACAGCAGCCGCTATTCAAGCAGATTACATCGCCGTTTCATTTCCACGTAATGGTGCGGATATTGAATATGCCCGTGGTTTAGTGATTGCCGCGGGAAGTGACGCCAAAATCGTTGCTAAAGTTGAACGTGCAGAAGTCGTTTCTTGTGAAGAAAACATGGATGACATCATTAAAGCCTCTGATGTCATTATGGTAGCGCGAGGCGATTTAGCCGTAGAAATTGGTGATGCCAGCTTACCGGGTGCACAAAAACAACTGATTGCACGCTGTCGCGCATTAGGTTGCCCTGTGATCACCGCAACTCAAATGATGGAATCAATGATTGAAAGCCCGATGCCAACCCGTGCAGAAGTCATGGATATTGCGAATGCGGTGGGTGATGGGACAGATGCCGTGATGCTATCAGCTGAAACAGCAGCGGGGAAATATCCTGTGGAAGCCGTTATTGCAATGGCTCGCGTAGCTGAAGGGGCTGAGCGTTCTTTTGCCGCGAATGTTGAAAATCCATGGCAATCGCCATCTTACTATTCACAAACAGGTCGTTGGATTGCACTCGCTGCTGCGACAACAGCTTTCCATGACGACAAGCATTTAAGTGTTGCGGCATTAACAGAAAATGGCAAATCAGTGACCTTATTGTCACGCTTTATGCCAAACAATAACGTATATGCATTAACAGATAATCCCGCACTTGCCGGTCAATTAACTGTATTACGTGGTGTAACGCCGGTCGCTTATCAACGTCAAAACAATAATGACTGCGATGAAAGTATCATGCAAAAACTGCAGACTGAAGGATTATTAACAGACATGAATTCACTCTTGATCACCCGTTTATCAACCTTTGAGAAAACCGGTGAAAGCGATTGTTGTCATCTTGTTCCTGTAAAACAGGTTGAAGTGGCAACGGCTTGAGTGTCTTCCATCAAGGAGCTTATGAGAGAGGCAACCTGAAGTAAATAACAAGAAAAAGAGCACACCAAATCATTTTAGCCACAAGGACTGTGGCTATTTTTATCTCTACTTATTATCGCAAGGATAGGCATCTTTTAATGCTAAAATATAAATTAACTCCAACGGCGTCTCTTTTTGTTTACTTTTCACGTCAGGATTTTTATCTAAATAAGCATCAATATGCTTAACCATAAAATCACTGTTTTGTTCCACTTTTTTAGGTGGGCAATAAAGTGGTTTAAAATCATGACTTTCATTCTCTAATCTTACTGACACCGCATAAAAATTAAATCCATTGGCAATACCATTAAGATAAGCTTGTGTCACGGACTCTAATTGCTTATTAGCAGGATTATCTTGAGTAAGCAATTGTTTAACTTGAAGATAAGCACTCAGCGTTATCGCTTGTGAATACAGTGGGAATAGCAATAGCATCCCGATTAACCCTTTTAATAACATTCCTTTTTTCATGCTGATTTCTCTTTGGTTCAATAGATATTGATTTCATTCTAATCGGTTTATTGCATTAAAAAAATACGCCATGAATATATGCAATGAAGATCTTTTAGAGGATCACATTGTATAAACCAAACTCATCAAATTGTGATCGCAAACTCATTTAGGATGGTTTCTAAACTAATTGATCGCTTTATACTTTACAAAGTAAATAAAACGGTGCATAACTATCAATCACAGACGATTTTATATAAAAAAAAACATCTTTTAGTTTTGTTTCTAAACAAATGGAGTAGTAACGTGACACCGAACGTACCCAATACATTACGGCAAATGAATGCCTCGCTTGTATTAAATGTCATTCGTCATCAAGGTCCTTTGTCACGGGCTCAGATAGCCCAAATTAGCGGAATTACAAAAGCGACGGTGTCTGAAATTATTAACGATCTCCTTGAAGAAAAAATCGTTTATGAAAGCGGTGTCAGTTCACCCGCAGGACAAGGTAGAAAAGGTATTTTAGTGAACTTCGATCCTCAACACAGTTTAGGTGTCAGTATTGATTTAGGTGGAACCAAAATAGCTTATGCGGTTTTTAACTTAAATGCCGAATTGTTGTATGAGTATCAAGAACCTACCTTTGATACTGACGATCGTGAGCACTTTATTACGCAATTTGCACAAAGTATTGAAAATGTGATCGAAAAAAGCGGCGTAGACCGTCAAAAGATCAACGTTATCGGTGTCGCCACACCAGGGATCATCGATATCAAAAATGGCGTTGTGCTAGAAGGTTCTCCTAATTTACCTCAATGGGATAACTTACCTTTGGCACAACAGCTGACAGAAAAACTCAATGTACCCGTAGTACTAGAAAATGATATTCGCGCAGCACTTGTGGGTGAAATGTGGAAAGGCCGCTGTCGCCATACGCACAGCTGTGCACTAATTGGTATCGGCACAGGGTTAGGCTCCGCCTTGCTGATGGATGGAAAAATTATCCGCGGCGCAAACAATGCAGCCGGTGAAATCGGCTATATGATGTTTGCTCGTGATCATCTTTTTCGTAATTGGCGCAATAAAGGGTGCTTTGAGAGTTTCTGCTCTGGCTCAGGTTTAAGTGAGCGTATGGCGAGCTTACGAGGGGAAAATCTTAGTGCGATTGAGATTATTCAAGCTTCCCTACATGGCGATCCACTTGCTCAATCTTTAGTTGAGGAAATGGCAGATTATCTTGCTATCGGCATTATGAATTTAGTCGCCATTGCAAATCTGGAAAAAGTGGTATTAACAGGCGGGATCACCCGTTCTGCTGACACCTTTTTACCACGTGTTCAGGCAAATCTAGATAGACATTTATTTGCTAACACCAAAGTGAATATCGAGCTTTCTGAATTATGGGAAAAAGGCCCGCTTTATGGCATTGCCATTCTTGCCTTAGCCACGGCTTACCCTTCAATTCAATTTATGCCCGAGATCCAATTGAGATAACCCTAATAAAAAAAGTCGTTAAACGAGATGGGAGTGACTCATGGCAGGAATACATCTTCACCCACATGATATTTTAGACGAAGGCATGCCCGCTATTCTTCAGCGCCTTGACGGTATGAAGCATGTTGAGCATTTATTTGTCGAAATTAATACTATTTTTGAACGTAACCCTTATCCTATTGGCGATCTGCCTCATAATCCTATTCATAATGTAGTTATGGGAACAGGTACACTGCATATCAATACTCATACTGATTTTCCTCGTCTGAGCCAACGTGTTGATCCCTCTATTTTAGCGGGCGCAGATCCGCTAATGACGATAAAAAAAGCCACTGACGGTGGAAAATATAAAGTCATTCCCTGGGCTAATATTCTTAATGGCGATTTTATCGGTGATGTGGAAAATAATCAGGTTGTCGATTTTAAAGGCCGTCCACAATCACATTGGCTCTGTCCTAATGCCCCTGATGTTGCTCAATTATGGCAAAAGACATTCACAGCATTAAAACAACATTATGGTTATGACACCTTTTTAATTGACCGAATTCGTTTTCCTGATTGGGCGGGTCAAGAAGTCAATCCTGCAGGATTATTTACCTGTTTTTGCCCTCATTGTGAAAAGAAAATGGGACAACAAGGCTTACCCGTTAATGAAATCAAGCATCGCCTTGCTGCTTTAGCTGATTCATTAAAACAAGGGGATTTTGAAACGCCTGTTACAGCATTAAAAGAAGAACCGCTGTTAAAAGCATGGCAACGCTTTCGCCAACAAAGTGTGACTCAATTAGTTGAAAAATTACTGTCTGATGCCAAACAAACGGCGGGGGGGATTACGTTATGGCTTGATCTATGGCCACCCGCTTATAGTTGGATCTTAGGTCAAAATTATCATGAATTAACGCGTTATTCTTCAACACTCAAACATTTCCCTTACCATAAATTAGGGGGAGGTGCAGATGTTCAAGGATTAATTAATCATTTTGCCCATGATAGCGAAAGCCAAGAGCGCGCATTTACTGCGTTCAAACGCTTATTTGAATTACCTTATGATATTTCATACGAAACCTTTAAACAGCAAGGGTTTCCTATTCACTTTGTTGCAGAACAAAATAATAAAGTTCGCCAGCTTTCACAGCCAAATACCTTTATTTATAGCGGCATTCAAATGTGGAATTTACCCGCATCTCAATTGATTGAAGCCGTTATTGCCGCAGAACAGAGTGCTTGTAATGACTTGCTTTATTATTGTTATGGATGGGCGACTCAAGAATTATTTGATGCGATTGGTGAACACAATACACCTAATAATAACACTTATAACAACAACACAATTACAGAATAATACACCGCGGAAAATCAGGAACAAATTATGGCTAAACAACAAAAGTGGAAAGTTTTTTTTTCTTCTGTTTGTCACGATGTTTTTACTCGGTGGCATTCAGAATACAAAAGGTCTTATTCTCGAACAAGTTCAACATGATATTTCATTAAATATGAGTCAAGTTGGCTCATTAATTACCTTTTTTCAAATCGGTTTTTTAGTCGCCAGTTTATTAACGGGCTATTTTACCGATAAGAAAGGGTTAAAAGTCATGATGTTTATTGGTTCATTAATGATGGCCGTTGGTTTAACAGGCACTAGCCTTGCTTTTAACGTGATGCTGTTTTTTGGCTTTTACCTGGTCATTGGTTTAGGGATTGGCTCAATGCTGGTCTCTATCGTTACTGTTATTCCGACTTTCTATAAAGAAAAAGCGGGAATGATGTTTAACGTCTCTAACGCCATGTTTGGTGTAGGGATGATTGTCACCCCACTTATTTTACAATATCTATTCTCACACTCTATTTCATGGCGTACTTTTTATGTTGGTGTTGCCGTTATTGTTGCTGTGATTATTTTAGTATTAAGCACCTTAAAAATCGAAAATAGCGCGCAAGTCGATATGAAATTCAGTGACTTTTTAGAGTTACTGACACAAAAATCACTGTTACTTGTTATTTTATTTATCACTTTATATGTGGCTGCCGAAGCCGCGTTTTTAAACTTCTTCCCTATTTTCTATACCTCTATGGATATTGGGAATATGAGTAATGCGCAAAAAGCAGAAACTGCCGCTTATGTCATTTCTAGTTTTGCTTTCTTATTTACTATCGGCCGCTTTATTGGTGGCTTTATTAACCTTGCATTGGGTGACCGCAAAACATTAATTTTATTTTCTCTATTCTCACTGATTGCCATTATTGTTAGTCGTATCTTTGTGCAAGATGTTGTTTATCTGTTTATGGTGTTTGGTTTTGCATTATCAGTTCTATTTCCAACAGCCGCAGCTGTTGCTACAAAATTAACTAGCAAAAGTGGCTCAGTAATGGGACTTATTTATGTTGCTTCAGGATTGGGCGGGGCTTTAGCCGGTTCGTTAATCGGTCAGGTTTCAGAAAGCTATAATGTTTTCTGTTGGCTTTAACCTTATTATCGTATTCGTCGCCCTTTTCTTTATCATTTCTCTGTTTATTAGAGAACAAAACAATAACAACGATCTATTATGCCTCTGAAGTTTTCCCCCTCTTTATGAGGGGTTTTTATTTCTATCGTGATATCTTCACAATATATTTTCGCTTTTACACTGTTGATTTTTTCGCCACCGCCCTAATAATAGTATCGATATTCACTGTTAAAATAGGAGAATATAATGGCGAGTGGATGGGCTAATGATAGTGCGGTTCAAGAGCAAATAGATGCCACCATTAATGATGCAATTGCAAGAGCTCGCAATCAAATGACGCAAGGTGAAAGTGCAGAATTTTGTGATGAATGCGGCGAAGCGATCCCTCCAGCTCGGCAAAAAGCCGTTCCTGGTGTACGTTATTGTTTAAATTGCCAAGAGGCATTTGATAAAAAAAACAATACGTTTAGCGGGTATAATCGTCGTGGTAGTAAAGATAGTCAACTCAGATAAACTGTAACTATTATCATATAAAACAAAAACTGTACCTTAATATGTATTTTCCCTACTAAAG
The DNA here is from genome assembly GCF_001743005.1 of Shigella sp. FC1967. Taxonomy (NCBI): domain Bacteria; kingdom Pseudomonadati; phylum Pseudomonadota; class Gammaproteobacteria; order Enterobacterales; family Enterobacteriaceae; genus Shigella; species Shigella sp. FC1967. The sequence continues at coordinate 13,424 of NZ_MIIZ01000998.1, forward strand.
TACAGTTTGTTTTATTTAACTAATCCATGAATTGATTAAATTTTTACGGCTTTTTTCGAGCTCAGATTTTGACTCAATTCAGTTAAAATCTTCATAAAATTATCAATATGTGCACGCTCTGTATTTGGGTTCATAAATACCGCTTTTTCACCAGGAAGATAAATATAGCGGTTATTTTTTGCATATTTAGAACAAGCAATAGAATCAACCCAGTTAGTAAATAACCCTTCTCTACCACGCTGTAAGAAAAGTTTTCTATGCCATTGGGTATTATGAACCATAAAATCATATGCTTCTTTATCAGTAGAACATGTTAGTTCTAAGTCAAAAGCAACGTTAGGATCTTTGACTAAATTAGGATCATACAGTTTAAAACCAACACTTGGTCCTTGGTTTTGCGGCACGATCACTTTCGCATTCCCCATTTCCAACAACTGATGACGCATATAGTTCGCATTTTGCAAACAGTGAGCAATAATCGTTTGGTAACCCTCAATCCCCATATAATGCATTGCAGAATAAGCACCAAAAATGCCTACACCACTACGAGTACATTCAATTGTAGATTGTAAGTGAGTCTGCCCTTCTAACTCATGCTCAAAGTAGGTGAAGTTTTCAGGATCGTTTTCAAGTGCGACAAAGTCATTACCGTTTTTCACCAACACTAAACTTGAGGTATAAGGTACATAACCCCATTTGTGGAAATCGATAGTGATGGAGTCAGCATATTTCAGATGTTTGAATTTCTCAACATTCTGGCGTAACCCTTCTAAAGTGACATCATTAATTGCCAGTGGGTTAGTGCTAAAATCATATTCTAAGAAGAAAATGATCGGCCAACCAACAGCTGCGTCAACGTGTACGTGTGGCTTAACTGTGATCTCGAACTCTTCACATAAACGGTCACGTAACTCACAAACACCTTTCACATCATCGACACCAAAGGTATCTGTTGTTCCCGTGGTTAACATAATCGTTGGCACTTTACACTTAACTGTAAAGCACGCCCTTAATTCACGCTCTAGGTGCTCTAAATTAATGGTGTTATCTTCAGACACTTTAATACGGATGGTTTTGTTATCAACATCAACGCCTAATAAGGCAAGATTAGTCATATTGGAGTAGTGACCACCTTGAGAATTAATGATGCGATAATCTTGATCCGCTGCCATACCTAAATGCTTAGAATTAGGCATTGATTTGCGTAAACCAAATAGATAACCATATAAATTACACATAGTGCCACCTTGAGTGAACACACCAGATGCAATTTCAGGATCATAGCCAACCAATTTAGCGACTTTTTTAATCGTCACTTTTTCTAACGCATCAGCAACACCAGAATATTCACAATACACCATATTAGGATTGCCCATTAACCCTAACATTGAACCATAAACACCAGGATCACTCGGCATTGCAATCACGTTTTCAACCGCTAATGGGTTTTCCCAGTTTTTACACAGTGTCGACACTAACATCAGTAATTCATTAGGATCGTTTTCTGGGTAATTTATGTTGTGTTGGATTTGCGTATCCGCCATTAAACGATCGAATAGCTGTTGCCCGTTTGAGTAACGTTGTAATTGGTCATTATCGTTAGCTGTTGTTTTTCTAAACTGTGTGATCGATTGGATTGTTTTATCCTGAAATATCGGCCAATACTTCGGATCTCGGCTGAAAAAGTGAGCAATAACGTCGTGGTATTTCTTCTCAAATTCGGCATTAAGAACGTTAGCAGAAGATAAACCTAATAAATCTTGATTTTTCACTATATTCTCCAAATAGAAACCGACAAATGTTTAAATTGATTGCATAGCAATACTATACATTTTCTAATTAAATGAGTGAGTGCTTCAAGCGATCGCATCGTTTCTATTGGAAACCACATAAAACAAAATATTTCATTTAATATCAATACAATATAAATATTCGGAAAGTTAAATTTACAGATGTTATTATTTTATTTATATACTTATGTGACTAATATCACAGTAGAAATAACGTTATAAAAAAAAATAATCACCCTCAATAC
>NZ_MIIZ01000999.1:0-1372 GCF_001743005.1 Shigella sp. FC1967
ATTAGGTATTACGAAAGCATCTCTGGCAACTGAATCCTTCATCTCTGCTGCATCGTTCCAAGAAACAACTCGTGTTCTAACGGAAGCTGCGGTAGCGGGGTAAAACGTGATGAATTACGAGGCTTGAAAGAAAAACGTTATTGTTGGTCGCTTGATCCCAGCCGGTACTGGATATGCGTATCACCAAGATCGTATGAAGCGTCGTCAATCACAACTGCCGACAGATGAAACAGAAACAACAATCAGTGCTGATGAAGCATCTGCTAACTTAGCAGAATTACTGAATGCTGGTTTTGGTGGTTCATCAAATAACTAATTGATACTGCATTAGTTTTAAATATAAATACCCTCGATAGATATCGAGGGTATTTTTTGCTTTTTTATACTTATATAAGTAAGTTAAATAATTAAGTTTATATTTTTCAGATATTTATGATAATTTTTTCACTAAGTAAAATGTCATTTTTTTTCTGTAAGCTGGCGGTCCACATTTAGCACGGAGTCAGCGATGAATAAACCTATTTTAATTTCTTCTCATGATGCTGCATTCAAAACGCTTCATGATGAATATCAATAATGCTAAAGATTTCTTTTTTATCCATTTACCAGAAGAATTAAAAGGCTATTGTGATTTTTCAACTTTACAATTACAGAATTCTTCTTTTATTGATATAAAATTACGTTCTCGGATGTCTGATATTTTATATTTGGTGAAAACCAAAGAGGGTGATGTTCCTATTTATTTACTTGTAGAACACCAATCTAGACCTGATAAAATGATAGCTTGGCGTATGATGCACTATGCATTTTGCACCATGAACCAGCATTTGCAGCAAGGTTATAAGTCTTTACCTCTCGTTGTTCCCATCTTGTTTTATCATGGAAAGAAGAAACCTTATCCTTTTCCTGTTAATTGGATGGAATGTTTTCCACTTTCTTCACTTGCTAGTCAACTTTATTCTAATGACTTCTCTTTAATTGATTTGACCTCAATTGATGATGATATTTTGCTGACACATAAAAAAGCGGCAGTCATGGAAATTGCGATGAAACACGTTAATAGTTGTGATGATCTTAATCAGATTGCAATGCTTCTATCAAAAGCAATAAATCAGAAAAACTGCAGAGATGAAGACACTGTTGCTGTTGTACAATATTTGTTCTCAATCATGGATGCATCAGATTTTGAATTCATTATAAATAATATAGCTGAACAAGTAGATAACCATAGAGAGACAATTATGAATATAGCGTGGCGATTAGAAAATAAAGGATTTAAATTAGGTATAGATGAAGGTTTTTGAAATAGGAAAAAATGAAGGTATTGAAATAGGAAAAACGGTAGGTATTGAAATAGGCGAAAATCAGTGCA
>NZ_MIIZ01001000.1:0-1369 GCF_001743005.1 Shigella sp. FC1967
ACACGCGGCGGGACTCGTCGTTTCAGCCCATGGAGACCCGCGTAAATCCGTCGTACAGAGGGTTGCGGTCTGAGAAGTGGGAAGCCTCGCCGTTTACGGAGGGGAGCAGTCACAGTTTTACTAAAGTTCGACCTGTCACTTGATTATCCATAATCATCTGAGCATAACGTGGAACTTCATCAAGTGTAATCTCTGTCATTGCTTGCTGATAGAATGTATCAGGTAGCAATTTTAATAAACGTTGCCAAACTTGGGCGCGTTTTTCTGCTGGGAAATAAACAGAGTCGACACCTTGTAAGCGAACATTACGTAAAATAAAAGGCATCACGGTTGTTGGCAAAGAGAAACCCCCCGCTAATCCACAAGCTGCTACTGTTCCGTTATAATTTGTCTGTGACAGAATATTGGCAAGAATTTGCCCTCCGACGGTATCAATTGCTCCCGCCCAGCGCTGTTTATCTAAAGCTTTGCCAGCAGGTTCAAACTCTTCGCGAGTGATAATGTTTTTGGCTCCGAGTTTGCGTAAATAGTCATGGTTACTGGCTCTACCACTCAATGCGGTAACTTGATAGCCTAATGCTGTGAGTAAACTAATCGCGGTGCTTCCGACACCACCACTGGCTCCAGTGACTAAAATATCACCGCTTTCAGGTGTGATACCGCCTTGTTCTAATGCCATCACACAAAGCATGGCAGTAAAACCCGCAGTTCCGATTGTCATGGCATTTTTTAAAGTGAGTCCTTCTGGTACGACGGTTAACCAATCGCCTTTTACCCCCGCCTTTTGCGCAAGACCCCCCCAGTGACTTTCACCGACTCCCCAGCCGGTTAATAAGACATGTTGACCAATATGGAAACGAGGATCTTCGGTGTGATGAACAACCCCCGAAAAATCGATTCCGGGTACCATTGGGAATTGGCGCAGTATTTTCCCTTTACCTGTGATCGCCAGCCCATCTTTATAGTTAAGCGTTGAGTAATGAATGTCGACAATAACCTCATGAATAGGCAGTGTTTTTTCATCGATACTTTGTACGCTGGCACGGAGTTTGTTGTCATTTTGTTCTACGATTAATGCTTTCATCTTGGCCCCTCATCGATTTCTATTTGTGTCATGATAGGCGATTTTTCAGATCTCGTCGTGATTGCGCACAATATCTATTGTAATAATGAGACAAATAATCCTTTTTTTAGTGTATAAACGGGGGTTCTATGTTTATTGATGCAGAGATTATTCTGAGTTTTATCTTTTGGTAATTAGATAACAGCGTTAATGGGTTACGATTAGATAAAAATTAGCATTTCTCTTTATTGCTTGAAGTAAAGATAATGTGTTGCCTTATGAGTATTCGAGGTGGGTACTTGGGGG
>NZ_MIIZ01001001.1:0-1355 GCF_001743005.1 Shigella sp. FC1967
GGATATTAAATCCCAAAAAGAACAATCATTAACGGTTTTGCTTCTTTAGTTTCGTAAGCGACTGTTTCTTTAGTTGAAAACAAAGGCAATATCTCTAAACCCCTAGAGTCATTAGGTCGTAGTGACACTGTCAAGTCAGTCGTTACCAGTATGGTGGTTGCGGGGGCATTGCAAGGTCTTGACCAATTTATGGGTTGGGATCAGGCAATCCAAGGAGGAACCTTACCCTCAACAGGTAAGTTATTGCTTACTGATAACGCCACATGGGATCAAGTTGCACAGCGTGTTGCCTCGCATTCAATCGTTAGTTCAACCCTCGGTACGGCAATTCAAGGCGGTAGTTTTATTGATAATTTTAAAACCGCGCTATTAAGCAATATTGGCAGTCAATTTCACGCAGAAGGTGCCAATCTCATTGGTGATAACGGTGCGGTATTAGGGCATGCAGGAAAGGTGTTAAGCCATGCAACATTATCTGGTTTATCTGCCCAAATTAGTGGGGGAAATGTTAATGGTGCTGTTATAGGTAGCCTAGCTACTGAAATTGCGGCTATTTCTCTGGGTGATAATACTATTAAGGCTGAGGAGTGGCAGAAAAAATCAGAATCACAAGCTCAATTTGTTAGATTATTTGGTGGTATAGCAGGTGGTATTTTTACTGGTGAGCCTGGTGGTGTATATAGTGGTGAAAGAGGGGCTGAAAATAGTTTCCGTTACAATTATCTCTCTCACCATCAGCAAAAGTTAATGGAGAAAGAATTATCTACTGAAACTAATTATTTTAAAAAGACAGCAATTTATCTTAAATGGCTATCAGTAGATATAGGACAAGATACAGGGTTTAATGCAGGTCTTATAGCAGGTATACCAACAGGATTGTATGAAACGATTGAAGGGCTCGCTTCTCTTGCTACAAATCCACTCGAAACATACCAAGCTATTAAAGCAGTTATTCAAAGTGATAATGCTTTCGATACATTAACTCAAACAGTTAAACAATCGTATATCGAGCGTATTGAAAAACTGGAAGCAGAATATCAAAAAGCAGGTGTATCTGGTTCATTTAATGCGGGTGTTGAAAGCGGGAAACTTATTTTTGATCTCGTAGGCTTATTTGCTGGTGGTGCTGGAGTTGCGAAAGGAAGTTCTCAGCTTATAGCTAAGACATCAGCTAAGATTACCACAAGAAATAAATTGATTTCTTCTATAAAAAGTGGACAAGTAGGATTAAGTGATCCTGATGCAGTTGATTTAATAAAAGCTGATATGCTTAAAAACTTTTATAGCTATAAAGCTCCATCAGGTATTATTGCTGGTTATATAGACAAAAAGGGTATTTATTATGTAACGGAAGG
>NZ_MIIZ01001002.1:0-1349 GCF_001743005.1 Shigella sp. FC1967
AATTGTTGACGAAAACCAAGCGGTAATTGTAGAGACACTGAAATCGGCGAATATGATGAAAAACCACTGTCTGGCTCGCGCTATCGGTGATGCAGGCTGGCATGGTTTTATCACAAAGCTGGAATATAAAGCCGCAGAAAAAGGCATCCATCTGGTAAAAACTGGATCAATGGTTTGCCAGTTCGAAAACCTGTCATTGCTGCGGTCATAAAATGTCAGAAATGCCACTACATAAGCGTATCTGGCAATGCCCTGAATGTGGAGTTGAACATGACCGAGATATCAATGCGGCAATCAATATCCGACACAAGGGCATATTGGAATTACACGCGGCGGGACTCGTCGTTTCAGCCCATGGAGACCCGCGTAAATCCGTCGAACAGAGGGTTGCGGTCTGAGAAGTGGGAAGCCTCGCCGTTTACGGTGGGGAGCAGTCACATGCTTAAGCATGCTAGATGTTTAAGAACACGGCTTAATACTGCTTTTGAGCTAAATAATCAAATTTAGCTCAATGCGATTGGAATACACATTGGCTATCTGATTTAGCCGTGCCTTGGTGAAATCGTAATAGCCAATCACCATGATGGTATTGATATGCTACCTAAAAATCCAATTCGACATGTCGCTATTAAACGATATTGTGAGTGCAAATATCCACAAAAGATAGCGCGTAAATTAAGTTCTCAAATTAAAATCAACATACAACAGATAGTGAGGTGGATTGCTTGGACAGAAAGTATTCTTTGAAGAAAACATGTTTTATATAAGGAAATATTTTAGTTATTTCCCATTTCTTCTCACAACGGACTACGGAAAACTCAGGATTGATGAGATTCGGCATTTTGTGTTTTAAAGAGCCAACGCATCGAATTAACTAAGTACAGGGGATATTATCGACAATTCAAGTGATAACCAATATATAAAAGACATGGTTGTTTATCATACTGTCAATGATTGTCGTCATTCCAACTAATTTCATTATATCAAGCAGGAGTGTGTAACGTATTTAATTGCTTTTTCTTTTCTTCACTAATTTATATATTACTGGTGCGTATAACGCGATCACCACAACTATAAATATTATGATGAAAATAGGATGATAACTGAGCATATGAAGAAGGAAAAAACCACTTCCTAGCACAGCGATTCTAAATCCAAAAAAACGAAGAGTGGTATAAATAATGTCAATCATTAACGCAATAATACGAAAAGCAATTTCAGCAATAATATCCATAAATTATCCAAACAATAATCCTCTCCAATTGTAGCAAATATTATCAGTATTTATATACATTAACCCTAATGTTTCGCATCGTCACTGTCTCCTATGTTAGCCATAATCTATTCAA
>NZ_MIIZ01001003.1:0-1346 GCF_001743005.1 Shigella sp. FC1967
ATAAGTGACAGCGTCACATTAGTCTAATAAAAAAAAACGAAATAATGGGTAATGACCCACTACTTCGCTTTTTAACAACATTTATTTTAATTGTAGAGAATATAACAAAAAAGAGGTATCACTACTTGTCTAATGCGGATAAAACCACTTTCTTAATATATTGGTATCCAGCCTCAATTTGAGGCTCATCACAGATTTCAGTACTTTTTTATCGTAAGCTGCAATAAATTCAAATGTTTGATAGTTTCCCACTCATTACTATCAAAACCGCACTCAGAACAAAAACTGCGCAGGCGCATCATCACTATTACGAGCGCAAAGTGTTAACAAACTTAAATCTTGCTTATGATGGCTTTTAATAACCAAGTTTTCATAGATTGTTTTATTAAGATTATTTTGTGCTGCTAAGTCCTTATTTCCTTTATTTACAATCGCAAAATTTAATTTATTAAAGTCAGATGAAGATAAAACACGAATATAATAGTGCTCACCTTCTTTTTTCGAAAGCAATCGCTTGATTAAAGAAATGCTCAAGTTTGATACGCGTTTCCCATTGAATTTGCGCATATTTTCCATATCCAGATGAAGTAAAAGGATAGAGTTGATGCACACTCCACATCGAGGCTACTGCTGGTGCGGATTGTATACCATCAATTTCAGGAACATCATCAGCTTGCTCTGGGCATAATCGAGGAGGATTTGTTAAAAAAACGACTAATACGCGCATCTTTAATACATACTACACCCGTAGGATATGGTGAAAATCCCGCTTGAAATGGTTCAAAAGAGACTGAATCAGCGAGAGAAAGTTGTGTGATACTTTCATATATTTCAGATGTCAATTCGAGTAATGGGGCTTCTTTCTTTAATTTCTTACACAAGATCTGATATGGAATAAGATCATAATTATCATCAAGAAATAAACTTTTCATATAACCAAATTGCGATGCATCAATATGGATATAAAATGAATTGTTGTATTTTTCTTCGCACTCTTTTCTTAGTTCAAAAAGAGGTTTTAACTTATCAACACAACCATAAGACGGTGCTCCTAATATTCCTATCACACCAAGAATAGGCTCACCTTGTTCAATTAAACGAAAAACAATGTTGCGTGTTTTTTCAGTATCAGTTTTAAACGTTTCGTCAATAGGCAATGCAATAAGGTTGTCATATCCCAACCCAAGTATATCCATTGCTTTTTCCAAATTCAAACGGGAAACGGGAACCAGCAGTTTTCCTAAATGCGTTTCGTCAATAGGCAATGCAATAAGGTTGTCATATCCCAACCCAAGTATATCCATTGCTTTTTCCAAATTCAAACGGGAAACGGGAACCAGCAGTTT
>NZ_MIIZ01001004.1:0-1344 GCF_001743005.1 Shigella sp. FC1967
AAAAAAAGTACCGTCATCACAGGTGTGCGATTTCGGATTGTTGAAAATGAAAATACGGCATATGCCAATAAAGTCGCTGGCTATATCGTCAATGAGGCCAGCGGTCTTAATCATGTCAGAGTCCGATTTGCTACACGTCATGAAGATGGTACCGCGTCATTTTCAGACCCTGACATTGAGGGCGAATTTCATTGGGATATGGCAGGGAATACCGCAGAATATATCCCCTCAAACCCCAGTGATGCTTTTCAAACTGTTAAATTTAGTTTAAATAACGGACATCAAGAGACCCTTATCCATGATGGGGGGGAGGTGGGGTATACCACACCGCCACTTCCGTTACCCGAACCCCAAGAAATTTGGCGCTTGCCTAACCCTATTCCTGAAAAGACGTTGAATGCGCCTCCCGGTTTTCCAGAAGAACGGCAGAATGGTTGGGTAGAAACCTTTCCGTTGGAAGAAGACGATTTTAATGATTTTATTATTGTCGACCCTTGGGGGGGAAGTGCCTGCCATTTATGTCTACTTTCAAAAAAGGATCGTGAATTTTTTAGAAGTCGATTATTACGGGAAATTGAAAAAACTCTCTAAAGGGGGGAACTATGACGTTGACCATATTCCTTCTCAAGCGGCGATTAAACTTTATTTAAAATCAATAAACCCAGATATATCAAAAGACTAGCTTAATGAATGGGTTGATCAAGTGGCTTCCGTCGCTATCCCTAAATCAGTACACCCAAAATGCAGTGAAACCTACGGTGGCAAAAATAATAGTTGGGTTGAATTAGAGGATGATACCAAGCTACGTCGAAAAGAGTATGACGGTCAGGATTTAAAAGAAGCGGTTGAACGAAATTGGGAAGTAGAGCGACGATGTTTAAAAGCGGAATATAACGTATCGGATGAAAAATTAGATGAAGTATTGGCAGAATTACATCGATTAAATAGAGAGGAAGGATTATATCAATGAGTGTGAATATTGAAGCCTTAGTACGGCGATTAGGGGATACTTATGATGAACTTTATAACGACGGGTTAATTCCTTATAAAACTAAACCGCAAGGCAATTCGGGAGAAGATGTTTTAACGTTACAGATGAGCAAAGAATATGTTTTTTTAGCTTTTGAAAATCCATCAAAAAAACTCGCTGAAATTACACTGACATTAATCCCCGATAAGATGAAAAATGGCTGGGTATTTCCCAATAAAATCCCGTTTGGGTTAGAACAAGTCATGACCGACCAATGGCTTTATCAACATATAGGTAATCCAATTAAGCGAACGCCTGAGAGGTATATTTTAAAAAGTTTTTTTTTAGGGAAAAACAGAAGTATTTACATTAAA
>NZ_MIIZ01001005.1:0-1332 GCF_001743005.1 Shigella sp. FC1967
TTTATGTCTTTATTTAAAAAGGGTATTTATTGCCTTATCTATTAATATTGCATTAGTATCTTCAGCTTTAGCCTGTACAACGTTATTAGCGGGAAGTGAAGCAACAAATGATGGTTCGTTGATTATTGCTCGTAGCGCAGATAGCGATGCATTAAAAGCACAACATTTTGTTATTCATCCAGCTAAAACGAATCAAACGGGTATTTACAGTACCAAAGAGCATAACGGTGCTAATAATTTTACATATCCATTGCCTAAGAATTCATTACGCTATACCACTGTACCGAATTGGAAAACGCAACTCCATGGTGCCACAGGGTTTAATGAATTAGGTGTGGGTGTCAGTGGCACTGAATCTATTTTTGCTTCACCTAAGGCACTCGCTTTTGATCCCTATGTTGAAGAGACTGGAATTACTGAAGATGATATTCCAGATGTACTACTTTCAAGAGCAAAAACAGCTCGTGAAGCAGTGGAATTATTAGGAAGCATTATTGAAAAACAAGGTGCCGGTGAAGGATTTGGTGTTGCTGTTGTTGATAAAAATGAGCTTTGGTATTTAGAAACTGGAACAGGGCATCATTGGATTGCACAAAAATTACCTAAAGATAAATACTTTGCAACAGGAAACCAAGGGCGACTACAACACTATGATACTAACAGTAATGATGTATTAGGATCTAAAAATCTAGTGGAATTTGCTGTTGAGAAAGGGCTTTATAATCCTAAAAAAGAAGGCGAGTTTAATTTTTCAAAAGCATATACTCGGGATGACGAACGAGATCGTACTTATAATGATCCGCGAGTATGGGTTATTCAGCAGCAATTTAATCCATCATTAAAACAGGCTGTGGATGATGGTCGCAATTTTGCACCTTTATTAACACCAGAAAAAAAAAGTCTCTGTTGAAGAAGCTAAAGCGATGTTACGCAATCACTTTGAAGGAACAGAGCATGATCCATATAGCAATGGAGTAAATGGCAAAGAACCATGGCGCCCAATTAGCGTATTTAGAACTTATGAAGCCCATGTGATGCAAGTCCGCCCTGAACTGCCTCAAGAAATAGGTGAAGTCACTTATGTCGGATTAGGTATGGCGGATTTAACTGCATTTGTTCCCTATTACAGTGGATTGAAAACTTATCCGCAACACTATGGGATCGGTACGAATAACGCAGATAGTGATTCTATTTATTGGAAATATCGTAAATTACAGACATTAGTGATGACAGACTATCCAAAACTTGCACCAATAGTGAAGAAGGCCTATCAAGAATGGGAAGATAAAACCGCATTAGAGCAAAAAGAAATGGAAGCTAACTATCTCAAAA
>NZ_MIIZ01001006.1:0-1328 GCF_001743005.1 Shigella sp. FC1967
GAACGCAAATGTATCGTTTTCTTAACCATAAGTTTTCTCCTTATTAGTGGTAGTTCTAACAATAATAATGACCCTCCTTAATTGCAATCGATAATCATTATTATTTGTGTGGGCGAACAATAAAGTGCTAATAGCTGGTAAATGCTACGATTTATCTGTATTTTTTGTATAAATTTTCTTATCTTCACCCTTTTAAAAAAAGTGATAATATGAGCAATAAAAGAAACTGACAGGGAATTCTGGCGATGGCTTATGATTTAACGAAGAGATTAGTCTTAGGACTCTCCTCTAGTGCATTATTTGATTTAGAAGAATCAGATAATATTTTTCGCACGCAAGGGGAGGAAGCTTATCGGAAATATCAGCATAAAATGCAGGATGAGCCTTTGAATAAAGGCGTTGCATTTCCTTTTATTCGTCGGCTTTTGAAGTTAAATAATATTAGACCAGATGATCCGCTCGTTGAAGTTATTTTATTATCCAGAAATGATCCCGATACTGGATTAAGAGTGATGAATTCTATTGAACATTATAAGCTAGGGATCACTCGAGCTGTATTCCTTCAAGGGAAATCGCCTCATATTTATATTCCAGCATTTGATATTGAGTTATTTTTATCAGCTGACCATGACGATGTTTTACAAGCAATTCAGGCAAATTATCCAGCAGGGCAGATATTAGCAGGTCATGTTAATGATGATGATGCCGATGAATTAAGAATTGCGTTCGACTTTGATGGTGTGATTGCTGATGATGAAGCTGAAATTATTTATAAAACTTCAGGTGAGTTGTCTCAATTTTCATCATCATGAAGCGAAAATGGTTGATGTACCTCATAATCCTGGACCATTAAAAAAGTTCTTACTGCGTATTTCTGATATTCAAAAATTGGAGTTAGAAAAATTAAAACAAGATCCTACATATATTCCATTACTTAAAATCTCTATTGTTACTGCACGTAATGCACCCTCTCATAAGCGTGTTATTAATACGATGAGAGCATGGGGAATTTCTGTTAATGAAGCCTTTTTTATGGGAGGCGTAGAGAAATCGAATGTATTAAAAATTTTACAACCACATATATTCTTTGACGACCAAAAATTACATTTAAAATCTTCATCTGAATTACCTTCTGTGCATATTCCATTTGGAATAGCGAATAGTAAAATAGATAATAAATAAATTATGTATAATAAACAGGATGCGCGATATTTATATCATACACCTGTTTTTTATTTTGTCTAATATTGCCTTTATTTGAGGTTTTTAATTATTTTATTTATTTTTCATAAAAATAAGAACAAAGTTGGATCTATTTTTATAGAAGT
>NZ_MIIZ01001007.1:0-1326 GCF_001743005.1 Shigella sp. FC1967
GAGTTTGTTCCTGTTGCACTGCTAAGTGATATTTCTGAAAGCTTCGATATGCTTCCTGCCCAAACAGGTTTAATGATCACAATATATGCTTGGGTTGTTGCTTTAATGTCTCTTCCTTTAATGATTATGACGAGTAAAGTTGAGCGACGTAAGTTACTTATTATTTTATTTATGCTCTTTATTTTAAGTCATATTTTATCTGGCGTAGCATGGGATTTTAAATCGCTGTTAGCAGGGCGTATTGGTGTCGCTTTTTCTCATGCCGTATTTTGGTCTATTACCGCATCACTGGCTATTAGGGTGGCACCTGCTGGTAAGCGCGCTCAGGCGTTAGGTTTATTAGCGACAGGAACTGCATTAGCAACCGTACTTGGTTTACCTTTAGGCCGTGTAGTTGGACAGTGGTTAGGATGGCGTGCAACATTTATGGGAATTGGCGTTTTAGCTTTACTGACCATGTTTGCGTTAATGCGTTATTTACCTCTGTTACCAAGTGAGCATTCAGGATCACTAAAAAGTGTACCTGTGTTATTAAAACGTGGCCCACTCATGGGCATTTTTCTGCTAACAGTGATCGCGGTTACTGCGCATTTTACTGCTTATAGTTATATCGAACCTTTTGTGGTCGATATCGCACATTTAGATCAAAACTTTGCTACCTTAGTGTTACTTATTTTTGGTGGTGCAGGCATTGTGGGTAGTGTTTTGTTTAGTCGATATAATGCTAAAATGCCTACATCTTTCTTGTTCTTTGCCTTAATTTTGCTGACATTTTGTTTAAGCTTATTAATGATGAGTAGCCAAAATTTAACGTCATTTATTATACTGATTATATTTTGGGGGATCGGCTTTATGTGCATTGGTCTTGGAATGCAAGTCAAAGTGATTGATTTAGCCCCTGATGCAACAGATATCGCTATGTCTATTTATTCTGGCATTTTTAATATCGGTATTGGTGCCGGAGCATTGATTGGTAATCAAGTTATTTTACATGCCGGAATGACAAACATTGGCTATGCAGGAACAATATTAAGTGTTATTGCAGTGATTTGGTGTGGTTTTATTTTTAACCGCTATCGTGTCTCTATGGGGGGAAAACCCCGAGAAAAGAATCAACTTCATCAACACTAAATAAGCATTTCCACGGTAAAAGGCACTTATTCAATAAGAAGAGTGCCTTTTTATTTGTTGTAGATAAATATCCTCAATCTCGCTTGTGATAGAATTCACAAAATTGACTTTGTATAGGATTAAGACGAAAAAATGAATGGATTAACTTACCTAATGTTGGCAATTATATCAGAAGTTATTGCGACAACAATGCTG
>NZ_MIIZ01001008.1:0-1326 GCF_001743005.1 Shigella sp. FC1967
AAAAAGGCGTCCATCTGGTAAAACTGGATCAATGGTTTGCCAGTTCGAAAACCTGTCATTGTTGCGGTCATAAAATGTCAGAAATGCCACTACATAAGCGTATCTGGCAATGCCCTGAATGTGGAGTTGAACATGACCGAGATATCAATGCGTCAATCAATATCCGACACAAGGGCATATTGGAATTACACGCGGCGGGACTCGTCGTTTCAGCCCATGGAGACCCGCGTAAATCCGTCGTACAGAGGGTTGCGGTCTGAGAAGTGGGAAGCCTCGCCGATTACAGTGGGGAGCAGTCACGATGTGATATCAGTATACCAATGATGCCTGAATCTAATCATCCTAGTCCTAGTGAATGGCAGCAAAAACTAGCTGATGAAAACATAATACTTGATAAAGATACTATTCTTGTTGGGCATAGCCTGGGATGTATAACTTTATTGCGTTTTCTTTCTGAACGGGCTTCTGAAAATATAAAAATAGGTGGATATATTTTAGTCGCTGGTTTTAATAGTGAGCAAAAAACTTTACCTGAGTTAAATTCTCATATTTATCAGGATCTGAATTATAGTAAATTAATTAAAATATCAGATAAAAGAGTTTCATTAATATCATCCAATGATTGGGTTGTAAGCCCTAAATCATCCCAATATTTTAGCAAATAAATTTACAAACCAAAAATTTATCATTGAAAATGATGCTGGACATTTTTCTTGATAAAGAAGGTTATATTAAATTACCTGTCATGCTTAAAATTTTTAAACACATGCTTGAATAAATATAAGCTATAAATTTAATATTTAAATACTAGGTATTAAGTTACATCATTTAATGACTATAATGAAATTACGATTAACTACATTGGTAAATAGTACCAATGTAGTTAATTTCAAGAGGGAAAAGTATGATGTTCAGTACTTCTAACGTATTAACTTATTGAAATTCAATTTAGGTTCAATAAACCAGCGAATAGTTGAATTTAAAGTTAATAAAAGACAAATACTAATGGTTGATAGTGTTAGTAATATTATTACTAATAAACTATATTCCACATGAAAATAAGTTAAGGTTTGTAAGAAAATAAAACAAATAATAGGATGGATTAAATAAATACCTAAAGCATTGTTTGATACTTTAGCATACTTATCAGTGGATAAAGCAAAATAAAATAATGCTAGAACCTAACACTATACTGATAAAGAATTTTAAAATATAAATAACAAAAAAAGATGATAAAAAAGTGGCATTAGTGAAGTTTATAATTACTCTATTAATGCTTTCCTCATGATAGAGCACGGATATAGCTAAAGTTGTGGTGATTAAAAT
>NZ_MIIZ01001009.1:0-15451 GCF_001743005.1 Shigella sp. FC1967
ACCATCAATAATATTGCGCTTGATTTTTATGCACAATATGCAGCGACGGGTTCGGCTGTTGTGAGTGGTAGTGCAAATGGCGAAGTTTTGTTTTCTTTAGAATATCTTTAAATGATAAAGGGAACATTTTAGTTCCCTTTATGCATAACCCATTATAAATTAATTGGAATAAAGTTAAATCCAACCTTTAGCCCTAAAGGTTTTTAATGTAGCTACAAAATAACGCATCTCTTCTGGGGTCCCTAACGTTAAACGACTCCAACCAAAAGCAGGCGGGAATTCACGACCTACCATAATATTCGCGTCTTTCATTCTATTTTGATAGGTTTTTACATCGCCTTTCACTTTATGAAATATAAAGTTTGCATGAGAAGGGGCGTATTCAATATTCAGCTCTTTTAAGACATCAACCACCATTTGACGTGAAACATCAATTGATTTACGGCTATATTCCACATAGGCTTTATCTTTTAGCGAAGCTAATGCAGCTACCGCACCTGCAGTATTGGTATTATCAATGGAAACAAACACATCAACATCGGTAATAATTTCAGGTGCGGCAACACCATAACCAACACGTAGCCCAGCTAGCGCATAAATTTTAGAGAAAGTACGCGCAACAATCAGATTTTTATAACCTGCTTCAACTAATGCAATAGCACTGGTAAATTCGGGCGTTGAAACAAACTCAGCGTAAGCCTCATCAATAATAAAAAAGACATTCTCTTTTGCTGATTTCACCCAATTCGATAATTCGGCGCTCGGGGTTAACATTGCGGTTGGGTTATTTGGATTACACAAATACACCATACTAATACCATCAAACTCTTGCGCTTTTTTCTGCATGGTTGCTAAATCAAATGCCAGTGTTTTATCAACAGGGACTTTAACGATCTTTACACCTAAAGGTTCAGCATAAAGTTCGGCATAGTTAAATGTCGGGTCAGGCACAATAAGTTGAACCGCTTTACCTTCTTTTTGACCTTTATTGGCGACATATTGAACTGCTGCTTGAATTGTCTCAGATGAGCCATTTCCCAAGGTAATGTGTTTATCAGAAAGTTTAAATTCCTTTCCTAATTCGCTAATTAATTCGCTACGCGCATCATCTGGATATCTAAATGCATTGGGTAAAGCAGCGATAATCGCTTTCTGGGCGTTGGGCGACATACCTAATGAATTTTCATTGAAATTAAGCAGTAACGGATTTTCTGCATTAACTGCCAATTTACTTTTCAGTACTTCATTTGCATAAGCTGAACTCACAAAAGAACTTAATGATAATCCGCTAATAACAAGGCTGGATGATGTTAAAAAATGACCGACGATTCATGTTATGTTTCCCAAGTAAATTATTCTATGTTTTATTAGTTTTTATAGATTACTAAAAAAAAAGACAGAAGTAAATAAATATGATGAATAAATAATTATTTATTCATCTTGATTTTATGGGAGTAAACAGATAATCAAGTATTTTTGAGATGAAAAGAGGCTTATCTCGATGAGTCTTTAATTGCGATTGCACATTTCTCTGCTTCAGCAATGATCCAGTTTTTTAAACTTATCTTGCTTAGAATTAGGCATGATTTCACGTGGTGAGAGCAAGTAATAGCTTGAACTATCTTTAACGAATCCATGTGTGGCGATAAGCTGTTGATCTTTTAGTTCATCTTGTACCATAAGAAAAGAGGCAATTGTTGTACCTAATCCAGCAAGCGCTGCCTGAATAGCAAGGTAAAAATGTTCATATTGACTGGTATGAGAATAAGTAGATTGTATACCCGAATATTGATACCAATCTTGCCAAGCTTGAGGACGCGATAACGTTGTTAATTGATGATTTGCATGATGGATATTATTAGGCTTTATTACAACGCCAATTCTTTCATTACAGACCTTTGTTGCATAAATATTCTTATGCCATAGGAAGTCATTTCGTCGAAATGCTAAATCGACACCTTCTTTATTGAAATCAATAGCGCCACCAGCCGCCACTAAATGCAGCGTTATTTCAGGATATAAAGCGTAAAAATAAGATAAACGAGGAATAAGCCATTTCATCGCAATAGTCGGCTCACATGAAACCACTAACACGGGGCTATTTAAAGGGGAACGTAGATGTGAAACGGTTTCTTCAAGTTGTTCAAAGATGGAAGAGGTTGTTTTATATAAATATCGTCCCGCTTCATTTAAATAAACCGCCCGATTACGTCGCTCAAATAAAGGAATGCCTAATTCATCTTCTAATAATCGTATTTGTCGACTCACCGCACTGTGAGTGACATGAAGTTGTTCTGCCGCACTGACAAAAACTGCCTGTTTCTGCTGCACTAATTAAAAAAACGACAATGATGTTAAAGAGGGCATTTTCATAGGAGTTGACCATAAATTAAAGTCATAAAAATAGACGATGAAAAATCACAGATATATTGCAAGATAAATCGCTTTTTATTTTTAGTCAAATTAGCAAAATAGAGTGGTTCCTAGTGAGATAAAGAGTTTTTTATTAAAGTAAAAACTTATTTTATGTCACTTTTTATGACTTATTATTGATTCAAAAGTGAGAGTGAGAAAAACAATGAGTGAGCTAATTGCGGTGGCGATGATCACTATATTGGCAGTAATTAGTCCTGGGCCTGATTTTGCTATGGTGACAAAAAACAGTTATTCCTATGGTGTGAAGGTTGGACTTATTACCGCAATGGGGATTGCGATTGGAGTACAAGTCCATGTCTTTTACACCGTATTTGGTATCTCTTTTATTATTATGGGGTCACCAATGCTCTTTTTTATTATGAAATTATTAGGTGTTGGGTATTTAATTTACTTAGGTTTTAAGTCATTAACCAATAACGCACAATTGACGATTGAAAATGCATTAAATTCAGCCCCTAGTGTATTTCAGGCATTACGTGTTGGTTTTTTTACTAATGCTTTAAATCCTAAAACAATGTTATTTGTGATTGCGCTTTATACTCAAGTGGCTAACTTAAGTAATCCTCTTTGGCTAAATCTCTCTTATGGTATGTTTATCTCGATGGTGCATTTGGATTTGGTTTAGCTGTGTTGCACTCTTTTTTTTCCACGCCACTTCTACGAGCTAAAATACTTTCTCATCAGAAAATTGCGGATAAGATTATTGGTGTATTATTAATTCTCTTAGGTGTTGGATTGTTGTTTATTTCAGTAAATTAAAAAATTAATTTAATAAAAAGGAGATCAATAAGTGATCTCCTTTTGTTATTTTTAGTGCCTATTTAATTTGATTCTGGGAACGTTAATGTCGTGCCGGGTGCTTCACGACTAAGGTGAATAAAATTCAGGTGTTTTTCATATTGATCTAAAATATCTGTAATAACCTGCTCTTTGGTGTAATCCATTAAGTCATTCCCTTGTGTGCCTTCCCATAAATACGTTTCTAAACGGTAATAATCTGATTTACCTCGACGAGCACGATAGGTAAATGCGGGCACTGAGTATTTCTGGGGCCAAATTTGATAAATAAAATTCTGTTCTTGGTCAAGATCGACGACAAGTTCTAAATGGTGTAAGCGTTCATTATCTTCAATGGGGTAATAATTGAATTCGACTTTAGCCCCTCGCAATAAAAGCTCTTTAGCTACATCTTGCATGGCTGGCATACAGGTTAAATCTAACATGCGTTGTGTATAGGTTGTTCCTGGGAAATTCATAACCCGTCCTAAACGCTGTTTCCAATTCATCGTGGTATTACCATAAAGTGGAGCGGGTGCATTGGTATTGAGTGAACTAACACGTCGAAAGTCTTCGACTTTTAATGATTTATAAAGTCCTGCCATTATAAAGAAAATAACAAAACTAAAAGGTAATCCCATTATTATTGTTGTGTTTTGTAAGGCTGAAATACCATCAGCCATTAACATACCCAATGTTAACAATCCAATAGCAATAGACCAGAAAATACGAAGCCAGTTAGGTGCATCGTTATTAACATGACTTAATTGAGAGGTAAAATTACCTAATACTAATGAGCCGGAGTCGGCAGAGGTGACATAAAATAGTAGTCCTGTAATGGTGGCAACAGAAGCGGTTAAACCAAAACCGGGATAGAGTTCTAATAATGAATAGAATCCTTTTTCGGGGGCTTCTAAAACAGTTAGTGCCAGTTCTTTATTGCCATGGATCACTTCATATAAAGCACTATTACCAAAAATGGATAACCATAGCAGGGTAAAAACAAAAGGAATAATTAAAGTACCGATAACAAACTGTCGAATGGTTCGTCCTCTTGAGATCCGTGCTAAAAATAGACCAACAAAAGGTGACCATGCAACCCACCAAGCCCAGAAAAAGAGTGTCCAGCTATTCATCCAATCGGTTGGTTTATCAAATGCAAAGCTATTTAATGTCATACCTAAAAAGCGACTAGTATAATCACCAACATTTAATACCAGCGCATTTAATAAAAACTCAGTATCACCCGCAAATAAGATAAATAAAATCAGCCCCAGTGCGAGTAATACATTGAGTTCAGATAAAATCCTAATTCCCTTGTTAACACCTGATGTTGCCGAAATCACGGCCATAATAACCGATAATAGAATTAATCCACCTTGAACACCTAGCCCTTGGGGCAAGTCAAAAAGAACCTTTAAGCCATAATTAAGTTGTACAACACCAATACCTAGCGTCGTGGCGATACCAAAAATAGTGCCTAATACTGCGGCAATATCAACAGTATGACCAATTGGACCATAAATACGATTCCCAAAAATAGGATAAAGTGCAGAACGTATGGTTAACGGCAAATTATAACGATAGCTAAAATAACCTAGCGCAATACCAATAAGTGCATACATAGACCAGCCCGTCAGGCCATAGTGGAATAAAGTCCACACCATCGACTGACGGGCTGCTTCTATTGTTTCACCTTCGCCAGTTGGCGGTAGCATATATTGTGTAATTGGCTCTGCGACTGAGAAAAACATCAAATCAATCCCAATACCCGCTGCAAATAACATTGCAGACCAACTTAAAACACTAAATTCAGGTTTTGATTGTTCGGGCCCTAATTTGATATTTCCAAAACGAGAAGTGGCGACAAAAATAACAAAAACAATGTATAACGTTGCGGCTAATAAATAGTACCAACCGAAGGTTTTTGATACCCATCCCAGTGTGGCCACAATCCAAGTATTTGCGGTTTCTGTCATCAAAATAGTGAAAAAAGAAAACGCTAAAATTAGCGTTGCTGAAGCGAAAAAAACAACAGAATTTAGCTTATCTTTCTGTGGTTTTTTTGTGCTGTTAAGAGTTGTCATCAGAAATTCCAAAAATTTATTTATCTAAAAGTTAAAAGTTGCATTCTTTGTTAACTAATTGAATTAGTTGCAAAGATTCAAATTTTCACAATATCCTCCTAAATCAAATTGTAAATTAATTGTGATAAACAATAGTTAATATTGATTGAATGTTCAATTAAAAAAACGTTTAATAACCGTGTTCAATGTATTTTTTAGGTCTTTAAAACATGCCGAAGATAGGAATGCAGTCGATACGTAAACAGCAATTAATCCAAGCGACGTTAGCCGTCATTAATGAGGTTGGAATGCAAGAGGCGAGCATCGCGTTGATAGCTCGAAAAGCCGGTGTTTCTAACGGCATTATTAGTCACTATTTTCGTGATAAAAATGGATTATTAGAAGCCGCTATGCGCCATATTCAGTACCAATTAGGTTTTGCAGTGGCGATACGCTTAAGAATGTTAAGTGATGCAACACCAAAGCGACGCATTCAAGCCATTGTTGAAGGTAACTTTGATACGACTCAAACCAGTGAAGCAGCAATGAAAACATGGCTAGCATTCTGGGCAAGTAGTATGCATCAGCCTAATTTGAATCGTCTACAAAAGGTCAATGATAAAAGGCTTTATTCCAACTTAAGTTACGAGTTTGGGCGTGTTCTTACGAAAGATCAAGCACGTTTGGCAGCAAAAGGGTTAGCTGCATTAATTGATGGTTTATGGCTACGAAGTGCACTAAGTAATGTGCCGTTCTCTCTTGATGAAGCCAAAATCATTACCAATGAATATATCGATATGCAACTGAAAAATCGGAGTCAAATAAAGACTTAAAAAAAGTAATAATAAAGGAGAAAATATGCCAAACCCACCGTTACATAAACTCTATATTCATGGTGGATATGTCGATTGTGCAGAGCCGGAATGTGAACAATTTAATGCGATCAATCCCGCTAATGGCGAAGTCATTGCTCATTTACAATCGGCAAGTGAAGAAGATATCAATTGGGCTGTCGAGAGTGCAAAGCAAGGGCAACAAATTTGGAGTGCAATGACTGCGATAGAAGAGCTCGAATTTTGAGACGTGCTGTTGATATTTTACGTGAACGTAATGATGAATTGGCTCATTTAGAAACCTTAGATACGGGTAAACCGCTATCTGAAACACGTTATGTCGATATAGTGACAGGCGCTGATGTATTAGAATATTACGCAGGTCTTATTCCCGCACTTGAAGGAACACAAATCCCACTTAGGAAAACTGCTTTTGCTTATACTCGTCGTGAGCCTTTGGGGGTCGTTGCGGGTATTGGTGCTTGGAATTATCCTATTCAAATCGCATTGTGGAAATCTGCACCTGCACTTGCCGCAGGCAATGCCATGATCTTCAAACCGAGTGAAATGACCTCACTTACCGCCTTAAAACTGGCTGAAATATACACAGAGGCGGGATTGCCGAAAGGGGTTTTTAATGTTGTTACTGGAAAAGCCAATGTGGGGCAATGGTTAACACAACATCCTGACATTGCAAAAGTTTCTTTTACTGGGGGAATTGAAACTGGCAAGAAAGTGATGGCAAATGCTTCTGCATCAAGTTTAAAAGAAGTGACAATGGAACTTGGTGGAAAATCGCCTTTAATTATTTTTGATGATGCCGATTTAGATACTGCTGCGGATATTGCAATGATGGCTAACTTTTATAGTTCAGGTCAAGTTTGCACTAACGGAACGCGCGTATTTGTACCCGAAACGTTAAAAAAAGCATTTGAAGCCAAAATCACTGAACGTGTCTCTCGCATTCGAATCGGCTCTCCTCTTGAAATGGACATCAATTTTGGTCCTTTGGTCAGCTTTTCACATCTTGAGAAAGTCTTGAATTATATTGAGTTAGGTAAATCTCAAGGGGCGAGATTACTTTGTGGTGGCCATCGTTTATTAGACGGTGATTTTGCACAAGGTGCTTATGTTGCGCCAACTGTTTTTACTGATTGCACAGATGATATGCAAATTACGCAAGACGAAATATTTGGTCCAGTAATGAGTATTCTGAGTTATCAAACGGAAGATGAAGTGATCTTACGCGCAAATAATAGCGTTTATGGTTTAGCGGCGGGTCTTGTTACCAAAGATCTTACAACCGCTCACCGTGTTATTCACCAATTGGACGCTGGGATTTGTTGGATTAACACATGGGGTGAGTCGCCAGCAGAAATGCCCGTTGGTGGTTATAAACATTCTGGTGTCGGGCGTGAAAACGGGCTGGTCACATTACAGAATTATACGCAAATAAAATCTATTCAAATTGAACTTGGGGAGTTCTCATCCGTTTTTTAATCCATTCTTTTTTTAATGACTGAAACAGAGGAGATAACAATGGTCTATGACTACATTATTATCGGTGCTGGTTCAGCCGGTAACGTTCTTGCAACCCGCTTGACAGAAGATCCTGAAGTTACTGTGCTGCTCCTTGAAGCTGGAGGTCCGGACTACAGGTTCGATTTTCGTACACAAATGCCAGCGGCATTAGCTTACCCGTTACAAGGCAGGCGATATAACTGGGCTTATGAAACAGAGCCTGAACCACATATGAATAACCGACGCATGGAATGCGGTCGAGGTAAAGGGCTAGGTGGCTCATCACTGATTAACGGTATGTGTTATATCCGTGGTAATGCGATGGATTTTGATGGATGGGCAACATTACCCGGTCTTGAAGAGTGGGATTATTTAAGCTGTTTGCCTTATTTTCGTAAAGCGGAAACGCGAGATATTGGTGCTAATGATTACCATGGTAATAAAGGGCCTGTTAGTGTAACAACACCCAAACAAGGCAATAATGTTCTCTTTCATGCGATGGTGGAGGCGGGTGTACAAGCGGGATATCCTAAAACCGACGATCTTAACGGCTATCAGCAAGAAGGTTTTGGCCCTATGGATAGAACGGTGACGCCTAAAGGCCGCCGAGCAAGTACCGCGAGAGGTTATCTTGATCAAGCAAAAGCACGAAAAAACTTAACGATTAAGACTCACGCTACAACAGATATTATTGAATTTGAAGGTAAAAAAGCCATTGGTGTTCGCTATTTTTTAGGGGAAAATACCACACCTATTCATGCCAAAGCTAATCGAGAAATATTACTTTGCGCAGGTGCAATTGCTTCTCCTCAAATTTTACAACGTTCTGGTGTTGGATCTGAGGCAGTATTAAATGAATTTAATATTTCACCGGTTCATGTATTACCCGGGGTTGGGGAAAATCTTCAAGATCATTTAGAAATGTATTTGCAGTATGAATGTAAACAACCCGTTTCACTTTATCCTGCTTTAAAATGGTATAATCAGCCGAAGATTGGTGCACAATGGCTATTCCAAGGAACAGGGATCGGGGCAAGTAATCAATTTGAAGCAGGCGGTTTTATTCGCTCGAGTGAAAAATTTGCATGGCCCAATATTCAATTCCATTTTCTGCCGGTTGCGATTAATTATAATGGAACCAACGCCGTAGAGATCCATGGATTCCAAGCACATGTGGGATCCATGCGTTCCCCTAGCCGAGGACGTGTAAGATTAGCCTCTACGGATCCTCATCAACATCCTCGAATTTTGTTTAATTACATGTCAACAGAACAGGACTGGGAAGAATTTCGAGCCGCAATTCGGATCACGCGAGAAATTATGGCCCAACCAGCGTTAGATGCTTATCGCGGGGAAGAAATTAGTCCGGGTAAACATATCCAAAGTGATGAAGAGCTTGATACTTTTATTAGAGAACGAGCAGAAACGGCATTTCATCCTTGTGGTACGTGTAAAATGGGAACAGATGACATGGCTGTTGTTGATAGTGAAGGGCGAGTGCATGGCATCGAAAACATAAGGGTTATTGATGCGTCAATTATGCCTTTAATCATCACGGGCAATTTGAATGCGACAACCATTATGATGGCAGAAAAGATAGCGGATAAGATCAGAGGAATTAAACCGTTACCTAAAAGTCAAGCGAAATACTATGTTGCAGGGAGTGCTCCTGTAAAAAGACTCGCTTAAGTGAGTGATCCACAATAGGTAAAAGAGGGATAGAAATCCCTCTTTTTTTGTTTTTTATCAATATTTCTTTTTATGGTTCCTCTAAGTTTATATAAAAAATATTTATGTAAGTAGAGGTTTTTGGGAAAAGGAATATGATTAATTCCTATTATAAATATTTCTAAATAAAATGACTTTATAAAAGTCATTCAAAATAATGAGATAAATTCAACAAAGACAACGATTTTTCTCCTGTTTTTGTGATGAATATCAACTCTCTGTCAATGACACTTTCCATTAATTATCGTAAACAGACAACGAAAACGTTTGCATATTATTTTTATGTAGATAGAATTCGTCAGATTTTTTTGGCCTGGTGAAATTAATAGGGGGTTAAAGTGTCTCAGGACAACAATTACAGTCAGGGCCCTGTGCCCATATCCGCAAGAAAGGGTGGATTGGCGTTAACCTTTGTGATGTTGGGATTAACGTTTTTTTCAGCCAGTATGTGGACTGGCGGCGCTCTTGGTACTGGTCTTTCCTTTAATGATTTCTTCCTCGCAGTTCTAATTGGTAATCTTCTTCTTGGTATCTACACCGCATTTCTTGGTTTTATTGGTTCAAAAACAGGTCTTACTACTCATCTCCTCGCGCGTTACTCTTTCGGTATTAAAGGTTCTTGGCTCCCTTCATTTTTACTCGGTGGTACTCAGGTCGGTTGGTTTGGTGTGGGAGTGGCAATGTTTGCCATACCAGTAGGAAAAGCCACGGGTATTGATATTAATCTCCTTATCGCCGTTTCTGGCATTTTAATGACCATCACTGTTTTCTTCGGTATTTCCGCGCTCACTGTCCTCTCTATCATTGCTGTTCCTGCCATTGCTATCCTTGGAAGTTACTCGGTTTATCTTGCTATACATGATATGGGAGGGCTTTCAACGTTAATGGCGGTTAAACCTGCTCAGCCATTAGATTTTAATTTAGCGCTGGCAATGGTCGTTGGATCGTTTATTAGTGCGGGAACGCTTACCGCTGACTTTGTCCGCTTTGGACGAAACCCGAAAGTTGCCGTGATTGTCGCCATTATTGCCTTCTTCTTAGGAAATACATTGATGTTTGTCTTTGGTGCCGCGGGGGCCGCATCATTAGGAATGGCTGATATTTCGGATGTGATGATAGCGCAAGGATTATTACTTCCGGCTATCGTGGTGCTGGGTTTAAATATCTGGACAACGAATGACAACGCGTTATATGCATCAGGATTAGGTTTTGCCAATATCACGGGCTTATCAAGTAAAAAGCTTTCAGTGATAAATGGCATTGTTGGTACACTGTGTGCATTATGGCTCTATAATAACTTTGTCGGTTGGTTAACCTTTTTATCTGCAGCCATTCCGCCCGTAGGTGGGGTTATTATTGCAGATTATCTGATGAATAAAGCGCGTTATAACACTTTCAATGTTGATAAAATGCAATCAGTTAATTGGGTTGCGTTACTCGCTGTTGCCATTGGCATTATGGCAGGGCACTGGTTACCAGGTATCGTACCTGTTAATGCCGTATTAGGTGGTGCAATTAGTTATGCTGTATTAAATCCAATATTAAATCGTCGTGCAGCTCGACAAGCGGAGATAAGTCATGCTGGGTAAGAATATCGAACAAATTAATCATGCACGTCTAGTTAAAAAAGAAGGTTTATGGCGTATTACGCTTAAAAACAACAAAATTGAAGCGATAGAGCCACAACCTGAATATGATTTTCATCCTGAAGCATTAGATGCGCAAGGTGGTTTAGTTCACGCTCCTTTTATTGAACCTCATATTCATTTAGATACCACACAAACAGCAGGGCAACCGAATTGGAATCAATCGGGAACGTTATTTGAAGGTATTGAGCGTTGGGCTGAAAGAAAAGCACTGTTAACTCATGATGATGTTAAACAACGCGCATGGCAAACACTTCAATGGCAAATTGCTAATGGTATTCAACATGTTAGAACTCATGTTGACGTTTCGGATGCATCACTCACAGCATTAAAAGCCATGCTGGAAGTGAAAGAAGAAATTAAACCTTGGGTTGATTTACAAATCGTTGCTTTTCCACAAGAAGGTATTTTGTCTTACCCTAATGGTGAAGCATTATTAGAAGAAGCATTAAAATTAGGTGCGGATGTTGTAGGCGCTATTCCACATTTTGAATTTACGCGTGAATATGGTGTTGAGTCACTCCATAAAACCTTTGCATTAGCACAAAAATATGATCGCTTAATTGATGTTCATTGTGATGAAATTGATGATGAGCAATCGCGTTTTGTTGAAACTGTTGCCGCTTTAGCACATAAAGAAAATATGGGCTCAAGAGTGACAGCAAGCCATACAACTGCAATGCACTCTTATAATGGCGCTTATACTTCGCGTTTATTCCGTTTATTAAGAATGTCGGGTATTAACTTTGTGGCGAATCCTTTAGTTAATATTCATCTTCAAGGTCGTTTTGATACTTATCCAAAGCGTCGAGGGATCACTCGCGTAAAAGAGATGTTAGAAAATAATATTAACGTCTGTTTTGGTCATGATGATGTTTTTGATCCTTGGTATCCATTAGGCACAGCAAATATGCTCCAAGTTTTACATATGGGGCTACATGTTTGCCAATTAATGGGCTATGGTCAAATTGATAATGGATTAGAGTTAATTAGTCATAACAGTGCTAAAACATTAGCACTCACTGATTACGGTGTGGAAGTAGGAAAAAGTGCAAATATGATTATTTTGCCTGCAGATAATGGATTTGACGCTTTACGTCGCCAAGTACCGGTGCGTTATTCTCTTCGCCAAGGTAAAGTGATTGCACAGACAGAACCCGCAAAAGCTGAGATTATGTTAGATAAGCCAACAGCGATTAATTATAAATAATCTGACCGGTTTTATTTTTAAATGGCGAATAAGTCTAATAATGGCTTATTCGTTATTTTTTTTATTAGTAATTAACTCATCTTCATCCCATAATTTTGTTTATTTCTTCTATATGCTTTGCACAATAAATCTATATTCGCTGATTTCTCTTTGTATAAAAATAAACCATTGCAGATTTACCTAATTCAACTAAAATAGTGCCTTGTTAGATCCTCTCCGTATTACTGCGGCTGCTATCCCTTTAATCTGAGAGGTTATTATGTCTATACAAAGAGATCGTGGTTGGCGTCAATGCGTTAACCGCAAAAATAAACATCAAGAAATGGGTTGTTCACGAGTAATGTTTAAACCAGAAAAAAAATGGTCTAATTTATATACTCGATCACTGAAAATGACCAGAGCTGCACAACTAGGAATTGAATACCCAAGAATTTCTCGTAGTCAGCGTCGATTAAATGCGTTATCTGATAGTGAATAAAGATGAATATCTTATTTATTTGCAGTAAAAATCAGTGGCGAAGCCCAACTGCGGAACTGTTGTTTGCAGATAGAGAAGGTATTAATACGCTTTCAGCGGGGACGCGCAAAGATGCGCAATGTGTCGTTGATAACGAATTATTAAAATGGGCTGATTTAGTGCTTGTCATGGAATCTAAACATTTAAATCGATTATTGGCATATTTTCCTGCAACAATGCGCTATAAAAAAGCATATTTATTGGGAATTCCTGATAATTATCGCTTTAACGATCCGGCATTAATTGAGCTTCTTGAACGGAAAGTTCAGCTTTATTTACCCATGGAAGCCAAGCTTCCAACTCAATAATGTTTTAATCTTGATAAAAAAACGCTCAGTTCAAAAATTAAAACTGGGCGTTTTTTATTATCTAAAGATTTCTTATATGTATAAGAAGCGCTGACTAGATTTTTACTATTGGCTATTTTTTCTGATCAGAGCCGCTAATTGTGCAAGCTCCTCATCATTCGCTCGTTCAAAATCGTGAGATGAAAGATAACCTGGATATTTATCAAAGAAAATTTTCTGTTTATTTCAATGGGCGCCATTTCGTCATATCACCCGTGCCATGCATCGGACTAAGCTTACTATGGACATGATCGACCCCAAATCCTTCAAAAAACATGCCTGAGCGGGAAACATCAGGAAATGTTTTATCTAAGATTTTTGCTACTTTCTTTGTGGCAATCACTAATAAAGCTAAAGCTTCATCACTGAGATCAAAGGCGTAACTTGGATAGTGTTTTTTAGGAATAACAACGGTAAAGCCTTTGGTATTCGGAAATATAGACAGAAATGCAAGGTGATGTTCGTCTTCCCAAATTTTATGGCAAGGTGCCTTTCCAGCAACGATTTGACAGAAAATACAGTTATCCATAGTCGCCTCATAATAAAAGTACTCGTTATACTTCAAGTTGTCGCGTTGTTGACTGCGTTCATTCGCGCTAGTCACATATCTTGTATGCGCCTAGTGACTCATGCATTTGTCACCTAGCTACATCTTGAATTATTTAGAGTATCTACTCATCGAGCATAAGATTGTTAAAGTAGGTTTCTTTCCGCTAAATCAAGTGCGTAGTAAGATAAAATTAAATCTGCACCAGCACGTTTAATGGAGCCCAATGTTTCCATCACAACACGATCTTCATCAATTGCACCCGCTAATGCTGCAAATTTAATTTGTGCATATTCACCGCTGATTTGATAAGCCGCTAAAGGTAATAGCGTGCGTTCACGCACATCGCGAATAATATCTAAATAAGCCCCAGCGGGTTTTACCATCAGCATATCAGCGCCTTCTTGCTCATCAATTAATGATTCGCGGATCGCTTCACGGCGGTTCATTGGGTTCATTTGATAAGTTTTACGATCACCAATTAAGCGAGAGCCCGCTGCATCACGGAAAGGACCATATAAGGCAGACGCAAATTTAGTTGAGTAAGAAACAATACCTGTGTTGCTAAACCCAGCTTTATCAAGTGCGGCACGAATAGCAGCGACTTGACCGTCCATTGCGGCTGATGGAGCAATAAAGTCAGCTCCCGCTTGTGCTGCAGCAACAGC
Organism: Shigella sp. FC1967; assembly: GCF_001743005.1. NCBI lineage: Bacteria > Pseudomonadati > Pseudomonadota > Gammaproteobacteria > Enterobacterales > Enterobacteriaceae > Shigella > Shigella sp. FC1967. The sequence continues at coordinate 14,297 of NZ_MIIZ01001009.1, forward strand.
CTGAAGACCTAAATTATAAATAGTTTCGTCATTATCAACATGATCACCATGTAAAACACCACAGTGACCATGTGAGGTGTATTCACAAAAACAGGTATCAGACATGACAATCATTTCAGGTACGGCATCTTTACAAATACGCGACATACGAGAAACTAAGCCATCACTTTTCCAAGCATCACTCCCTGTTTCATCAAGGTGATGAGATACCCCAAAAGTCATGACTGTCTTAATGCCTGCTTTTGCAATACGTTCAATTTCATAAGCAAGACGTTTTTCAGGAATACGAACGACACCGGGCATGCTTTTAATCGGTTGATAATCATCAAGCCCTTCTTCTACAAATATAGGTAGAGCGAGATCATTTTTAGTCAGTGTGGTTTCTTGAAAGAGTGCGCGCAGGTTTTCGGACTGGCGTAGTCTTCTTAAACGCTGGATGGATTGTTCGTTGCTCACAATATCTCCTTTTTATGGCCAGTACTAACAAGTATTTACCGAGGTATTATAAACCTTAATATCGATAGATAGATACTGCATAATTGATACTCGTTATACATCAAGCTATCGCCTAACGACATCTTGAATTATTTATAGAGGAAGAGAAAAAACAAAAGCAAAAGGGAAGAAGAATAATTGATGGAAAGAAATAAAAAAAGAGCAGGATAATTTCTACTCTTTAAATTGATTGCTACTCATTTTTTTTTAATAAGAAGATTATTTTTTTTGACTCTTCTAATGCCGCGACCATTTGAATTTTACAAGCCGCAATAATTTGAGTTAAACCGTCTTGGAATTCTGCACGAGAGCCAATTTCAGATTTGGCTTCACGTAGAGAATTAACAACCTCAATCGCACCTTCAGTGAATTGCGCTTCCGTTGCATCCAGTTTTGCAAAATCAAATTTCTTTGCGTTTAGAGAAGCCATTGCATCTTTAGCAATTTTCTCTGCAGGCTCTTTTGTATCATAAGCTTTAATTGAGATATCTTTAAAGGTATCGCAGTAATCATCTGCCATTTTTGTTGGGTTCGCAAAAGCAACGGCAGGTAATAATAGCAGAGATAAGAGAAGTGGTTTCATTTTAGCCTCATGTTTATTTTTAGTGCGTAATTATTGAGTGTAACATATAAACAGGGATGACGATAAATCAGAATAAG
>NZ_MIIZ01001010.1:0-1320 GCF_001743005.1 Shigella sp. FC1967
GCTCGTATTTAATTTAAGTATGATTTTTTGAGTAATATTTTTAATTTAATCAAATTAGACTCTTAAAAAATGAGGAAGAATTCAGGAAAACAGTGAGTTTAGACTGCTAAAGTAAAGCTGATGAATTGCAGTGGTATGATGTTTGTAATCACTCATCATTGATGAATAAAATTTTTTTGAAAAATTATAGAATTTTTTTGTAAATGGCATGTAGAGAAATGATACCAATAAGTAATCTTATAATAAGAGTAGAAAAAACACACCGTTCTTTCCATTCGATAAAATAATAATTTCAAAATTATATTGTTTATAACTTTGTCAAGGATGTAAATCTTACTTATTACACAAGGAGAATTATCTTAGTGTGAAATAGGTGAGTCATTGGTATTTACTGCAAGAATATATATATAAAGGATAATTGTGCTACTGACTTTTTTTGATTTACCAAAAAAGATAAAAACAAGTATAAGAGGAATACTAATTTAAAAAATTGCCGGTATAAAAGGGTGAACAATCATTTTATGTTTACTTACTAAAAAAGAATGTAACTCATTTCAATAAAACTGACAGCAATACACAAAGCATTTGTATTCACCTCGTGAATAATCACAATTATTACTTTTGAAAAATACGGTTACAATATTTTTCAAAGCCCTCTTTTTCCAAAAGTTTAGAACATTTTTGGAGCCTGGAATACTAAGCACTGATATTGGTTTTTAAGATTAATCTAATAAATGAGATGTGAGTATTGATTATTTAGATATATCAATAACGTTTATTAGGTTTTTGATTGAGAGGAAGAGTCTTTTTAAACTCAGAAATTACTCATAAAAAAGGGTAACAAAAAGGAGTCAAAATTAGTGGTTAAAGTAGAGGAATTTTGAGAGATATATTTTTAACGCGTTAAGTAAAAATATACCGCTATTTAAATCTTTACACTCTCCTAAGCCCGTCAACATCAACTTTTGTTAAGCAATGGTGTTGTTACGAAGTCAGCACGTTTAGTCCCGTAATGTCTTGAGACTTGTGCTAGCTAGGTTAAAAAAAACAGGCTAACCGCATGATAAAAAGGAAAGTGAAAAAATGCTCATCATTTGTAAGAGCAAAGCAAATCGCTTTTAGGACTGTTTGGGGGATAAAAGGTAACATTTGATATTTTTTAGTTAAAATTAATGCTAGTAGAATAATCAATAAGATGTTATTTCGATCATATTTGTTTTTCTGTCTTTACATTTAAAAGGTTGATGTATACAAGTGTTAACCTTGGGTTGTCATAGTTGTCATTACAACCGTTTATTGTATAGGGGGAATACGGATGAC
>NZ_MIIZ01001011.1:0-1320 GCF_001743005.1 Shigella sp. FC1967
TCACGCGTTGATGAGAAGAAGCCGTCGGTTTCAAAATGGGTTTAGGTAATTCAATGGGTTTAGGTGGAGCATAGGATAGTGAGCGTGCCTCCATAAAAAGTTTAGCGGGCATGACAGAAACCGGTGTTACTTGTCCCCCCGCAGTCGTTCTTCCTTCCTCGTTATTTTTTCCGTGAATAAGGTATTCAGGCATCTATCGCTTCCTAAAATAAAGAGATTTAATGAAGTAAGAATAGTGAATAAAAAAGATATTGATTCAGTAATAATTGAAATACGGATAAGACCCATTATGTTAAACGGACGAGTTTACACCTTAAAACCGCCCGTTAATCACCATCAGAACGCATCAGCACGATTTTAAGCACCAAATACACCCCATAACACCCAAAATCCACCCTGAAAGTTTAGAACGGTTTCTGTGCCGTTTTGGCTCATTTTTAACATTTCTTTTTTTTAAACCTAAAAATACGGTTAAAGTCTTTAAAAGCACGCAATTCTTTATGAGGGAACGTATGAAAACGAAAAAAAAAATTAAAAAAACGAAACTGAAATGCGTAAATGGAAAAGGCTCAACCAAATGGTAAAAAGGAAAAATCGGTTTAGTCAGGCGCAAATAGAGCAATGGAAAAAGGAGCAAGAAGACCAAGAGCAACGAGATGCATGGCTTACTGAAAGTGAAGAGGCGATAAAACGCCACATGAGAGACTTGTAGCGTTTAACATAAAAGGGATTAGAAGAACCTATCTGTTGATTTTAATGAAATAGAATTGTTTTTTATTTTAATCACAGTCATACCTATTAAAAATAAAAAATGCAGTGCTTTTTTCTGCACCTTTGTAGATAAAAGTTCCAGTAACTGGGTAGGTAGAATTGTTAAACCAATGTTTATCACACCAACTCATCCTTACCATTCTTAATACATTATCTTTAAGTTTATCACTGATTTCATTGGTTATTTTTATTGATGTGGTGTAGCTGAATATAAGTCCGTTCTCAGTGGATTTTACTTTTTCAGCCACAGTATAGTCATCAATTCGTTTTGGTAAATTTTTGTTTAATATGATAGAGGTAGATTTCAGCTCATTAATGATTTCTAATTTTGAATTGGCAAATGATGAGGCACTAAATGTCATAGCACTTGTAATTAGCAGAAACAGAAATATTTTTGAAATTCATTCAAGAACCTATTTTTTTTATTGTAAATCAATTAATTAATTAATGTGAGGCACTAAATGTCATAGCACTTGTAATTAGCAGAAACAGAAATATTTTTGAAATTCATTCAAGAACCTATTTTTTTTATTGTAAATCAATTAATTA
>NZ_MIIZ01001012.1:0-1318 GCF_001743005.1 Shigella sp. FC1967
AATCTTAATGGTTATTCATCGTTACAAGAGTGAAAGGGACTTAAGGTAAATTTATAACGAAATAAAACAAAGGCCTGTTCAAATAGATGAAACAGGCCTTTGTCGTTTTTTTCTTATTACTTTTTATGGTAGTCGGAAAATCTTTATATTATTTGATAGATCTTATGCTTTTGCTTTTTTTCTTTTTAATAACAACCCAGATGCTACCAATTAATCCCATAACTAATAGGCAAACAGGTAATAGCATAAGAATATTCATTAAATGATGTTCATATTGGCGAAATAGTGGGCTATTACCTAACATATAACCTAATGTGGTCAGTATACCAACCCACAAAAGTCCACTTAACCAATTGAAAATTTGAAAACGAGTATTATTCAATCCAGCAAGGCCGGCAATCGTTGGCAACAATGTCCTCACGAACGCTAAGAAGCGACCAATTAATAATGCGGCTAAGCCATGACGATGAAAAAGCCCATGAGCACGCTGGTGATAATGTTCTGGTAGATGTGATAACCAACTGCGTACTATTTTAGTATTTCCAAGCCATCGCCCTTGAAGATAACCCAACCAACAACCTAGGCTCGCTCCCGCGGTCAAAATAAGTAAGGTCAATGGAAAGTCCATTGTATCTTTAGCAATTAACACGCCCACTAAAATTAATAAGCTATCTCCTGGTAAGAAAGCCGCAGGCAATACTCCGTTTTCTAGGAATAGTATGGTGAATAATAAAATGTAGATAATCCATATTAATGAAGGATTAGCTAAGGTTTCGTAATCTTGATGCCATAGCGCCAAGAATAGCTCTCTTACGATTTCCATATAAAAGGCTTCCTAAAACTGAGTCATTGGGGGTAAATATAAAATCAATAGGTTTTGTCATCTATTTACCCGTTTTCTACTTGATCGGGTCTATTTTTCATTGTTTAAAACAGCAACACTCTAACAAAATCAGAAAAAACTAGACAGAAAATTTTTCAACTTGGATAACGACACCTCTTACACATGGATATTGTATCTTGAAAAAATAGACACCTAATCTCTTTTTGAATTCAGAGTAGGGGATTTTTAAAAAGAAAACCTTAAAAAGAAAACCTTAAAAAGAAAACCTTAAAAAGATAGATAATACCAAGAGGTATTCTCTATTTTATAACAATCATAAAAGATAAATTTTTAATATTAATTGAGAAAAATAAAGCGGTATCTTATTTATATTATTCGTCTTTTCTGTTCGTTATTTATACAAGATAAGAATAATTATAATGGATGATTGTTAGTGATAATGTTAATAAAAAAGACGATCGGTTGATTAAGAAA
>NZ_MIIZ01001013.1:0-1315 GCF_001743005.1 Shigella sp. FC1967
TACTTCAGAGAGTACAACAGAAACAGATCATTCGTCGCAGAATTCTGGCGAATCCAGCGACCAGCCGAAAAATGATTTTTTAACTCGTTATCCCGAAGCAGTGATTTACAGCCCTAATGGTCAGAAATGGGGCGATGAAGGTGATTTAAAAACGGCAAAATGGATGTTTGGTCGTGTTAAAAAACTGAATCCATCCGCGCTAGAACCTACTTGGTATGACTGGGCGAACGATATTCGTTTGATGCGTCAAATCGATGGACGTACCCATGAGCAAATTTGTGGATTGTTCGACTGGGCCAACAAAGATTCATTCTGGCACCAAAACATTTTAAGTCCTCGTAAATTACGTAAACACTTTGATGAGTTGATCGTTCGTAGCCAAAAGCCAAAGGATGAGCCAAAGGTTCAAGTTGATACCGTTGAACGTGACAGCGCATTCTCACGCCTGATTGGTTCTCGTTCTAAACCTCAAAACCGTATTGAAGAAATTGCACTTGAATTAGCGGGTAAGACAGGTATTCGCCGTATGAGTGAGTTTTCTGGTCGTCAAGCATGGAACAGCATTTGGAAACAAGCGACTGAAATGTCACAGGAGGTTCAGCAATGATTGATTACGCACTGAAATTACAGGAATTAAAAAGTCAACCTGCTCATAAATTAAAAGAAATTGGCGATCAGTGGCGTACACCTGAAAACCTGTATTGGGGTATCAATTCACTCTATGGGCCGTTCACGCTAGATCTATTTACTGATGCACAAAACAGCAAAATGCCCTCATTTCTACACGGTTGAGGATAACGCGCTTACTCAGGACTGGTCGGAAAAACTCAAAGAAATTGGTGGTTCTGCTTTCGCTAATCCACCGTACTCACGTAGTTCATATCATGAAAAACAAGCTGTTACTGGTGTTCGCCACATTATGAATCATGCGTTAGCAATGCGTGAAAAAGGCGGGCGCTATGTTTTCTTGTTGAAAGTTGCCACAAGCGAAACATGGTGGTGTGAAGAAGCAGACCATATTTGTTTTATTCGCGGTCGTGTTGGTTTTGACGTTCCTCAATGGTTTGTTCCTGCAGATGAAAACCAAGTACCAACAGGGGCATTTTTTGCTGGCGCTATCGTGGTGTTTGATAAAACGTGGAATGGTAAAGCTATTGATTACATTCAACGTAGTGAGCTGGAGCAAATCGGTAAAACATTTGTTGAACAGGCTAAATGGCTTGTATCGAGAGGTGTTGCATGAAAATCACAGAGCAAATCTTAGCGTTATACAAAGTTGGTGAAGTCGTAGATCGCGATATTGTTACTCGTGATT
>NZ_MIIZ01001014.1:0-1302 GCF_001743005.1 Shigella sp. FC1967
TTTTTTTGTTTTTTTATATAGAGAATAAAGATGAGCCGTAATTTATTTATTTTCTGCTTCACTGTTAGCTATTTTCTACAATTTTCTTTTTAATGTACACGCAGCTTTAGATAATACTTTATCAGTGGGTTATGCGTATAGCTCAATTAAAGTGAGTGATGATAAATTTGATGATAACCCTAAAGGGATTAACTTTAAATATAATCATGAATTTGATAATGATTGGGGTGTTTATTGGATCACTGACATACACAAAATTAACATATAATTATTATGGTCGCTGGGGAAAAATTGGTTCCACTGAAATTGATTATGTTTCACTAACCACTGGGCCTAGTTATCGTTTTAATGATTACTTCAGTGCATATGGGTTAATTGGTCTTGGTCATGTTAACCAAGATGATAAATTTTACTATTCTAATGATGAATACAGTAAAACCTCTATGGCTTATGGATTAGGCTTACAAGTTAACCCAATCCCAAATGTAGCAATTGATGCATCTTATGAATATTCAAAATTTGATGATGCAAAATTTGGTACTTGGGTATTAGGTGTGGGTTACCGTTTCTAATTTTAAGCGAATAAAATAATTTTAAAAGGTCACTTTATGTGGCCTTTTGTTAATATAAATGTAAGTAGCCATCGCTATATTTGGGACATTAACTTATCAAAATGCATTTAATATACATTAACTGTGTGTTTTTTATGCGTTTTTCTTGACTGTCAATAAAGTAGTTTTAAAATTCCCCATTTTATGGAGAGGAAACGATGTTAACAGTAATAAAAAGCAGAACCTTCACACTATGATGAAATGATTGAAGTTTGGGAGTCATCGGTTAGAGCTACACACACATTTCTATCTGAAGACGTCATTTTATCGCTTAAGAAAGATATTGTAGAGCAGTATTTTCCGATGCTTAATACCTATGTTGCGATCGACAATAATAATATTATTCATGGGATCTTGGGTACAGCAGGAAATAAATTGGAAATGCTTTTTGTTGATGCGAAGTCTAGAGGGCATGGTTGTGGTAAATTACTTACAACTTTTGCGATAAATACACTGCATATTGATGAGTTAGATGTAAATGAACAGAATCCTCAAGCAATTGGTTTTTATCTTTATATTGGATTTGAGCAAATAGGGCGTTCAGAATTAGATGGACAAGGCAATCCTTTTCCATTGTTACATTTAAAAATTAAATAAAAAATAAGTATAAATACTAAAATAAAAGAAAATATTAAAGATACAAAATAGGGCGAAAAAGTAAAAAAATCTCTCTATTTTCTTTATGTAAATA
>NZ_MIIZ01001015.1:0-1291 GCF_001743005.1 Shigella sp. FC1967
TTTACCAATAAAGCCGCTGCAGAGATGCGTCATCGTATTGAAGACTTAATTGGTACAAGCCAAGGCGGTATGTGGATTGGCACTTTCCATAGCCTTGCTCATCGTTTATTACGTGCACACTATCTTGATGCAAATTTGCCACAAGATTTCCAAATTATTGACAGTGATGATCAATATCGCCTTATTCGCCGTATTGTTAAATCAATGAACCTTGATGATAAACAATGGCCTGCCCGTCAAGGTATGTGGTATATCAATGGAAAAAAAAGATGAAGGTTTGCGACCGCAACATATTCAAACTTATGGTAATCCTGTTGAAGCAACATGGTTAAAAGTATATCAGGCATACCAAGAAGCATGTGATCGCGCGGGTCTGGTAGACTTTGCGGAGCTTTTATTACGTGCCCACGAACTTTGGCTTAATAAACCTCAAATCTTAGAGCATTATCAAAACCGCTTTACCAATATCTTGGTTGATGAATTCCAAGATACTAACCGTATTCAATATGCATGGATAAGAATGTTAGCAGGTCAAACTGGTAAAGTGATGATTGTAGGTGATGACGACCAATCTATTTATGGTTGGCGTGGTGCACAAGTTGAGAATATTCAAAATTTCTTAAATGAGTTTCCTGGCGCAGAAACTATCCGATTAGAGCAAAATTATCGTTCTACAAGTAATATTCTAAAAGCGGCAAATGCACTCATTGCCAATAACAGTGACAGATTAGGTAAAAACCTATGGACTGAAGGGGCTGAAGGTGAGCCTATTTCGCTGTATTGTGCTTTTAATGATCTGGATGAAGCGCGTTATGTTGTCGGTCGAATTAAGCGCTGGCAAGAAGAAGGTGGTGCGCTAACCGATTGTGCCATTCTTTATCGTAGTAATGCCCAATCTCGTATAATGGAAGAGGCGTTATTACAAGCGGCGATGCCATATCGTATCTATGGTGGTCAGCGCTTCTTCGAGCGCCAAGAGATCAAAGATGCCCTCTCTTATATGCGATTAACGGCTAATCGCCATGATGATGCTTCTTTTGAACGCGTGGTGAATACACCAACACGGGGCATTGGTGATAGAACATTAGACATTGTTCGCCAAGTCGCAAGAGATAACCAAATTACCTTATGGGAAAGTGCATTACAGGTTATCGAACATAAAATGCTAGCAGGGCGTGCAACAGCCGCAATACAACGGTTCTTAGAGTTAATTGAGACGTTGGCTTCTGAAACCGCAGACATGCCACTACATGTACAAACAGACCGAATTATTCGTGATTCAGGTTTAAAA
>NZ_MIIZ01001016.1:0-1289 GCF_001743005.1 Shigella sp. FC1967
ATAAACCTGAAATTAAACAGAAAGATAATAATCGCTATATTACTTTAAATGAAGTAATGAATAAGCCTGGAGAATATCATTTATCGCAAGATAAATTAACGGATTCTGCTATTGAATATTTAAAAAGTTTGAAAAATTAATCTTAAATTATATCTGATAACTCAGGAGTCTTATTATGTCACCAAAAGCTAAATCATGGCTTTGGATGCTGGCGGTTATTATTTCAGAAACCTCAGCAACCTCTACTTTAAAAATGTTTGATAATAGTGAAGGAACAACTAAAACATTATTGTTAGGCTTAATTGTTGTTTTATACGTTATTTGTTATTACTCATTATCGCGTGCAGTAAAAAATATTCCTGTAGGGTTGGCATATGCTACGTGGTCAGGAACAGGGATACTCGTCGTATCAACATTAGGTATGGCATTTTATGGACAACATCCTGATACTGCGGCAATCATCGGCATGGCCGTTATTGCCAGTGGTATTGTGATTATGAATCTCTTCTCCAAAATGGGCTCAGAAGAAGAGGAAAAAGAAACAACGGAAACACCTAATATTAAACAGACTGCATCGCCAGTGAATAAATAAATCTACTTCTTAATAAATCTATTTTTAATAAAACTATTTTTTAATAAATAAGTACTTTATTAAAATAAATAAGGATAACCATTATGTTTACCGGATTCTTATGGCTGGCGTTGTCTATTGGTTCTGAAATCACGGGCACGTCAATGATTAAAAAGACCAACGGTTTTAGTAAATTAGCGCCTTCTGTTTTAGTGATTGCGGCTTACTGTATTTGTTATTTTGCCCTAACACGCGCAATGGGATATATCCCTGTTGGTGTAGCATATTCACTGTGGTGTGGGTTTGGTATTGTGGGTGTAACATTAGTAGCGATGATTTTATATAAACAAAAACCCGATCTACCAGCAATATTTTCTATGGCATTGATTATTTCTGGTGGGATAATTATGAATACATTTTCTACGATGTAAAAAAAATATATAAGCGATATATTTATTTCATTTTAAATAGAAGATGCCGATACCATTAGAAATGGTATCGGTGTTTCTTATGAACATTATCTAAAGGCTATTTTATTATATCTTTTTTAATTTTAATGCTATTTAAAAAGGAGTTTTTTTTATATACCAACTATTTCCTTAATAAGATAATGAAATTTTAAATTACAAGGAAATAAATATGCCAATTTCTTCATCACCAATTGCTTTAAGGACAATATATTTAAGAGCTACTGCAGATAAAGTTAAAGAAAAAGAAC
>NZ_MIIZ01001017.1:0-1289 GCF_001743005.1 Shigella sp. FC1967
CCGTTTATCATTATTCATCACTATCCAGTTTTATTTGACTCTTTTTTTAATCTTTAATTTTTGTGTTTTAACGCTAAAAATTCACACAATTATTAATGTGATTATTCAAGTTCAGTAGAGCTAATATCTTCAGATGCAGTGACAGTATAAGGTGTTTTCTTGTTTTCAATCGCATTGAATACAGTTAATACCGCTTCATTTTGTTCATCCGTGTTACGATACAACCAATATTGTGTTTCAGGTAAACGAGGTAATCCTTCACTTTCACCTAAAATACGTAAATCGGCATTTTGCATTTCAAGTGGACGAGCAGTAATCCCCACTTCTGCATTAACGGCGGCACGAACAGCTGATAAAGAAGCGGCTTCATAAGCAATGCGCCATTGGATCCCGGCATCATCTAGCGTGTTTATTGCTAATTGACGGAATGGGTTAGTTTCATCCATTACAACTAAAGGAATAGGCTCATTCATTTGTAATTGGAAATCTGGCGCACAATGCCATAGCACAGGTGCAGTACGTAACGCTGTACGTGGGTGATGACCAATACGTGCTGTTGTTAATGCTAAATCAATTTCATGATTATCTAGCATCGTCTCAATATATTGAGAGCGCTTAATGCGTACATCAACCGCTAAACGTGGATACACTGACGCGATACGATTTAATAAAAACGGTAATAAAGTATCGACAGAGTCATCAGAAGCACCAATACGTAGCTCCCCTTCTGCATCGCTATACGTTAATGATGCCGTTGCATCATCATTTGCACGCAAAATCTGACGCGCATAACCTAACAGTTGTAGACCATGCTCTGTTAAAAGTTTATTACGACCATGACGGGCGAAAAGCTCTCTGCCCACTAATTGCTCTAAACGTTGCATCTGCTGACTCACAGCAGATTGGGTTCGACATACAGCAGCCGCAGCGGCTGCAAAAGTGTTCAAATCTGCTACAGCTACAAACGTTCTAAGCAGATCGAGGTCGAGATTCATTATCGGACGATTTGCATTAATCATTGTTTATTCTTCACTTATTTTTGATTTTTAAATTACATATACCTGGTGTTTTATATCAAAAGTCTAAAAAAAGACTTCCGATTCAGACAGTACTCTACTCTGAAAAGGAGAGCAAAGACATACTGAATACTTTACATTTGTTTCTTATCGTTTACACCTCCTAGATAGAAAGGAATTGCATCTTTTTGTAACAAATTAAATTTTATTATCATTTTAAGTATTCACAAGAAAGAACTGTATACCGTCATCACAAGTTAGACTTGGATCATA
>NZ_MIIZ01001018.1:0-1279 GCF_001743005.1 Shigella sp. FC1967
TGTCAGTAATAGATGATCGGCATCTTCTTGGTATCCTTCCGATACTTCCTTTTCATAAAGCGTCCTGCGAGTGTAGTTCTCGACAAACTTCACTGCAGAGTTGGTATAAAGAGCGAGCAATTTATCATCATCCGTAAAATCAGGATCAATATTGCAATGTTGTTTTACTAATTCCAGAGAAAGCATTATTTCTCCTTTTTAGCCTTGGTGTTTTTTTTAGGCTCAGGCTCAGGATGTACAACTTCCTTTTCTTTTGCATAGCCTTTTTGAATTAACTCACGCCCATGTTGTTCTAAGGTTTCAATCTCTTTTCCCTCAGTAACAACGACACTGCCAAAGTAAATGGCACGTAATACGATTAACTTCATATTGCCCCCCAAAGAAAAGGCGGTCATAAAGACCGCCCCATTCTCCCTATTGGTTATTCCCCTGATGTAGGTACGGTGAAGTCACCGTAAACAAAGGCTTCAGGACGTTTTACTGCTAACGCTAAACGCTCCTCGCAACGAATTGAGATCATGTTTTTCTCAAAATCGTCGGTGTTTTCAGTAGAAATCACTACATTGGTTTCTTCACGATCGAATAACTGCGCACCCGCGTTAAATGCCCCTGTTAAGAATTTGCCTTTAAACGCCGTTGATTCAGTAGCAACAACAGGCAGACCCCATAAAGTCGGACCAATTAATGCAGATGGGTTGGCCAGAATGTAACGCCCTAATGAGTCTTTGGTTAATTCAATTTTCGCCCAATCAATAAAATGCAAAACATGCCCTGTGGCAGGTAGTCGAGCTAATTGAGCTTGTAGCATTGCCAGGCGTAAATCATCAATGCCGCTTTGCTTTTCGACACTAAATTCAGGTTTGTATTTAGAGGCTTGAGGAATGATGCCATGTAAATGAGCGCCAGAACCGTCACCAAACAAGATTTCTTGCTCTTCAACAAACTTCAAGCCATAACGCATTTCAGCATCGACTAAAGACTGCAGTTGTGCAAAATCATCTAGGATTTGTTTAGAGGCCTTGAACATATGAGCAATAGTGGTTACAGGTGTGATTTTGGTTGCAAATTCAATGTCACTGTAAGGCTTAGTGGTATTTTCTGGTACCACAGAAGCTTTATTCGTAAAGCCCGTCTGCTGAACCCAGAAAATAGCCGGTGAAGTAGTTTTGCCTGGTGCAATCAGATCTCGGATAAATAAACGCTGTTTTGGCGCAACATCAATACCGGGTAAGCGCTGAGGTTCAACAACACCTTCAGCCACACCGGTTGAAGTTAATGC
>NZ_MIIZ01001019.1:0-1277 GCF_001743005.1 Shigella sp. FC1967
GAAGCATTCCCAATAACTGGGCTGGGAACAGATCAGCTTCCTCCTCCATCAAACGCTCGCCTTGGTTGCCTCCGTGCATAATGGGCTCCTTGCCATCCGAGTTCTGGCCTTGAGTCCGCATGACGTACTTGAGCCGGGTCTTCGGCAGGTTATCCGCGATATACTCCTGGGTTTCACCATCGACGATACGCAGAGCAAACGTGTTGTTGATGTTCCCCAACACCTGGAGCGCTTTGTCTTTGCTACCCAGTCGAGCTGCGAAGTCAGCAAAAGTCTGAGTTGCAACGAAAAGACGAAGTTTCGCACCGCGACCTTTGTTCAGGAGCTGGATGAACGGGTCGTTGATCACCTCGGCAGCCTCATCAACAAAGATATTTACGGGTCTGTTGTTGACGCCGTAGTTGTATCTGTCACCGGCAACCGCTGTCAGGTCTGACAGGAAGATGGACCCCATAGCACTACCAACCATGTTGTCGGTCAGGGAGTCGAGCCCCAGATAAGCAACTTGAGCGTTGTTGATGATTTTTGCGGAATCGGTGATCTGGCGTTCGTCGCTCAGATCAGATGAGTCTGGAGACAGCAGAGGGCCTAGCTCCCCGGACGTCAGCATATTCATGATCGGCAGGAGGTTCGCCACCATCTTGGAGAAGTGGGTTTGGTCGTGCTGGAACATCGACAGCAAGCCTTCCAGGTCAGAGTTCGGGTGCTCAGGTTGGATGATGTCGTAGTAGAACTTCATCAACGCGAAAGCGATCTTCTCACGCGAACCGTTTTTGACTTTTTCCAAGTAAGCCGCTGCTTCTGCCTCCCAGTCGGGCATAACTCGCTCTGAGTAAGCCTGAACGGCCTTGATGACCAAGCCAGCAGCGCCACCTTCAAGGAATCGGCGGAGCTTTGTCAGGTTGGGACGATCATGAGTGATGACCAAGCCCTGAGCGATGTTGTTCAGTGCCTGCCATCCAAATGATTTGAACGGGTCGGCCCCTGCTTCGGACGGGATCAACGCTGCCAAACGACTTGCGATTTCAGTCACGCGGGTGAAGTTACGCAGAGGGTCGATACGCACCGACTCTTCCGGGAATGCTGGATGAAATGAGACGAATCTTTCCGGCTGCCCCATAGCTTCACAGGCACGTCGGGCATTGTCCCGCATCTCCTTATCCCCTTTCGGGTCTATGATGATCACGGCTTCCCCACGCAGAATGGCCTGTGAAATCAGGATGTCGAACATACGGGTCTTGCCCGAGCCGGTGGTCCCAACGATCAGCGAATGCCCC
>NZ_MIIZ01001020.1:0-15441 GCF_001743005.1 Shigella sp. FC1967
TCTGCAGTGAAGTTTGTCGAGAACTACACTCGCAGGACGCTTTATGAAAAGGAAGTATCGGAAGGATACCAAGAAGATGCCGATCATCTATTACTGACAGATGATGTTTCTGCTGCCATGTTATTACTGATTGGGCAGTGGTATGAAAATCGCGAAGGTGTGATCTCAGGACGCTCGTTTTCAACTCAACCCTTTGCGGTGGAAGCGTTATTGCAACCTTATCGAATTTACGGTGTGTAGGAGGTTGTATGCAAGCTGGAAAATTACGGCATGTCATTAAAATACAAAAACCGACATTAGCGCCCGATGCCATTAGCGGTAATGAAGTAATTTGGGAAGATTTCTTACCAAAAGTACGCGCATCTATTGCACCTTATCAGGGGCGTGAATACTTTCAGGCACAGCAAGTCCAAAGTGAAGCCAGCACACGTATTCTTATTCGCTACGTGCCAGGAATAAACACGTCAATGCGTGTCGTTTATGGTGAAAGAGTGTTCGATATCATCTCAATTATTGATCCGAAAGAACAGCACAGAGAGCTACAACTGATGTGCAAGGAAGGAGTTAATGATGGGTGAGATTAAAATCAGCGGATTGTCTGAAATACAACGAAAAATGCAAGAAGTTGCACGCAAGGTTAGAAACCGTAGCGCACGCAAAGCAATGAATGCAGGGGCATCGACATTAAAAAAGGAAATTAAGAACCGCGTACCCATTTTGAAAGAAGATGTTCCACATCGACGCAAAGGGACGATTAAACGTAACATTCGCTCTAAAACAAAAGTACAGCGTAACGGGCAAACAAAAACACGTATCTGGGTAAAGTCTTTACCGGGTAAAAAAATTACTGCATTCAAACAAGCGACAGGAAAAAGTGCCGCATTAAACCCGAATGATCCTTTTTATTGGTGGTTCGTCGAGTTTGGTACTTCAAAGATGCCAGCTCAACCTTTTATGAGACCGGGTTTTGAAGCTAAAAAAGAGGCCACCGCAAAAGTGATTGTTCAAACGTTAAAAGAGGAAATTGAGAAAACAAGGTAACAATATGATTTATCAATTAAAGGAAGCCCTTTCAGCGCTAGTCGATGAAAGGGTTTTTTTTCAGGTATTGCCTGAAGGTAAATTGGTTTACCCCGCTATTGTGATCCAATTTTCCAGTATCACACCGAATAACGCGCTGGTGGAGATGGATCTTGATGATTATCGCGTCCAGCTCGATGTGTACGACTCTAACCCCAAAAACCTAACAACAATGCGTAAGAAAATAAACTCAATTATGGTCGAAAGCATTCCTTTTTCTCAGCGTATTAACACGTTTTTCGAATATGAACCCGATGTCAAATTACATCGGCTCATTCTGGAATTTACTATCTCATCAGATAAATAGGATATTGATATGGCAAAGCCAAAAAATCATAAAGCAACCCCCTTCCTTGGCACAAAACTGTTTGTTCAAACAGGATTAGGTGAGGAGGTGAGCATTACTGCAGTGACACTTTCTCCCGCTACGCTCACCATCGAAGGGAGTAAATTAAAAGCTGATGACATGATTGTGTTATCAGGTTTAGGAGAACTCAATGGGCGCTTTCCTGTCGCCAGTGTTGAAGGCGATAAGGTGACCCTGTGTGACGAAGTGGATTGGAGTGATAAAACGCTACCTACGGATTTTGCAGAAGCAAAAGCACAACGTATTCAATGGTCTAATAACTTTTGTGCCGTGAAAAGCTTCAGCAAAGACGGCTCGACGACCGAACAAATCGACGTTACCACTATTTGCAGTGACGGCAAAGAATATGAATCCGGTGATACGGAATACGGCTCAATTAAATTAACGTTTTTCTTGCAGTATAGCTCTAGTGCTGTTCAGCGATTATTACGTAAGTATGAGAATAGCAAAGAAAAAATTTGCTGTAAAAATGGTGCTCACTCGTGATGAAGGTGCCATGTTCTATTTCGGCTCGATCGAAACGGGGATGAATATTGAGGGGAGTGTTGGGCAGATGATGGACTCAGGTGTGTCGATTAAATTGTCTGGTCGCGACTATTTAAATGTTCCTTTAGCCTCCGTATAAAAACTAACTTTAGCAAAACAAATTAAGGGCTACCATGTCGAATACATTATTACGTGAGTTAGTGTTAAATCAAGCGCTTAAAATCACTCCTTTTACCTATTTAGATAACACCTTTTATGTCAAAGAGCTGGATGTTGGCACAATGAATTACATTCAGCGAAAATTACGTCAAATAAAAATGAAGCTTGCAGAAGAGCAAGATATTTATTTAGACGAAGAAGATGCTGATCAATTCAATGAAGCAATGAATCGAGTTTATGACGAGTTTGATGTGGCACGTATGCTCGCCTTTAAACTCTGTGATGAAAAAGGGGAACTCCTTTTTGATGCTGAAAATGAAGATGACCTAAAAGGTCTTAATCGCTTAGGGCAAGGGTTCTCTAATGCTGTTTTTAATGCGGAGGGCGGTAACGAAAAAAAACTCACAGACCGGCGACAATTCCAAATAATATTGTCGTTGGCACTGGGAAAAACCCTCGTAGAAATAGAGCAAATGCCCGAAAGTCACTTGTGTGAATATGAAGCCTTTTATCGCAAACAACCCTTTGGTTTATGGCGAGAGGATTACCGTATGGCGCAAGTGGCTCATCTTTTAGCAATAGCGAATTGCGATCCGAAATCTACCCCACCTAAATTAACTGACTTTATGCCAATGTGGCAGAAAAAAACATCAGAAGCTGAAGAGTGGGATAGCGTTACTCAGAATGTTTTAGCTCATCGTTAGCCCCTTGCTGGGGCTTTTATTTTATTGTTTTTAAGGAGTTTCTATGGCTGGCG
The DNA here is from genome assembly GCF_001743005.1 of Shigella sp. FC1967. Taxonomy (NCBI): domain Bacteria; kingdom Pseudomonadati; phylum Pseudomonadota; class Gammaproteobacteria; order Enterobacterales; family Enterobacteriaceae; genus Shigella; species Shigella sp. FC1967. The sequence continues at coordinate 2,850 of NZ_MIIZ01001020.1, forward strand.
CATTGGGAACATTAAATATTGATTTAACGCTGAACACGGCTAGTTTCACCAATGCGATCAACCGTAGTCAGCATCAAACAGAACGATTTAATCAAAATGTTCGTGTGAGTTTGCAATCTATTACTGTTCAGCAAGAGCGTATGGCGTCACAGACGGCAAAATCAGCTTCATCATTTGCTAATTTTGCCAAAGTTGTTACCGGCGCATTGTCGGTGAAGCAAGTGATTAACTATGCTGACGGTTGGACTGACCTACAAAACCGACTGAAATTAGTCACAGATAGCACTCAAGCCCTAAACAGAGCGACCAATGATGTCTATACCATTGCCCAAAAAACCTACCAGTCACTCGATGCAACTGCACAGGTTTATCAGCGTTTTTCAGATAATGCAGAACGCCTAGGTATTAATCAGCAAAAAGTAGCCGAACTGACAGAAACGGTATCTAAAGCGGTCTCTCTTTCAGGAACCAGTGCTGCCTCTGCTGCGATGGGGTTAACACAGTTTGGCCAAGCATTGGCGGCAGGCCAGTTGCGTGGGCAAGATTTAAACTCTGTTATCGAACAAATCCCCGGTTTAGCACAAGCCATTGCAGAAGGCATGGGGATCTCCATGGGGGATTTAAAAAAGAAAGCTCAAGACGGTGAAATGGCGATTGATAAAATCATTCAGGCATTGGAAAAAGTCAAAGATTCTGTTGATCAAAAATTTGCTACCAGTGTGACAACCGTTAGCCAAGGTTTTACTAATTTACAATCAGCAATGACAAAGTTTGTTGGTGAAGCTAACCAAAGCACTGGTGCAACTCAGCTATTAACCACTGGTTTATCTGCGTTATCTAATAACTTTTCTGAAGTAATGAAAGTGGCAGAGGCATTAGCAGTTACAGCTATTGTGGTAAAAATAACAAAATGGACTCAAGCCACTTATGCACAAACAACAGCAACAAAATTAAAAGTTCAACAAGATCTTATTGCTGCCAAGGCAACGCAAGCAAAAATGACAGCCGAGTTAGAATTGGCTCGTGTTGAGATGCGTTCTTTACAAGCACAACTTCAATTGGCTCAGACAGAAGCTCAGCGCAGTAGTATTAGAATGCGAATGAAAGCACAGTCTTCAATTATTGTATCGGCCACAAATGCAGAAACATTAGCGATACAACGATTGAATGCAGCACAAAGAGCCAGTTCAACATTAGGTCGGGGATTTGGGGGGGCACTTGCTTTTCTTGGTGGGCCATTAGGGATCGCGACGGGCTTATTGACTGCAGGTGCAATGGCTTATTATGAATGGCAACAACAAGCAGAGCAATCAAGACAAAAGGCTCTTGAGTATGCCGAATCATTAGATGTTGCAACAGAGTCATTAAATAAACTTAGTGATGCTGAGCGTCAGGCGTCAATGGTAAAGCTTGCAGAAGGTTTAGATGCAAGAGTCACAAAGATTGACGAACTTACGCAGAAGCAAAAAGAGTTAATTGAGCTTTCTAAGGTAGATCTAGCCGATAAAGGATTACAATTTTACTATACTAATGATTTTGATTCTTACTCTTCAGGAATGTTTAAAGCGCAAAAAGAGGAAATTCAAGTTACAGCTGATCTTGAGGCTGAAAAAAGAAAATTAGGTATAGAACGAGGAAAGATGGCGACATTGATGGACGCGGAAGTCCAAAAAAACGGCATGGTTTCTAATGCTTATGCACTTTACGCAAGTCGTATTTATGATGCTTCAGTAAAATCTGATGAATTGGTTGGTAAGCTCCATCTACAAGGTTCTGCTTTTGATAATTTAGCGCAATCTATTCGCTCAGCCACTCAAGAACAACAACAGTTTTCAGCTAATTCTTTAATTATAGTATCTGCTGACGCTCAAAAATCAATAGATGCCTCTCTTCGAGCTATTGAGAAAGCCAAAGCTACTGGCGAAGCATTGGCTAAGCTTAATGCAGAGGATGTCCTCGCTAGCAGAAAAGTAACGCCTGATATGCAAGGCTATGATAAAGCGTTACAGGCTGAGATTGATGCACAACTTGCATTACAATCTAAAAAAATCAAGCCACCCAAAACGCCAAAATCAAGCATTGATTATGCCAAGCAGTACACAAAGCTCCTTTCTGAATTACAGGAAAAGCAGGCTTCATTAATTGCCGATGGGCAAAGTATTCAGTTATACGGTACCACCTCATCATTTAATGAATATAACTCTGCACTTGCTGATATCAAAAAGAACAAAGAAAAGTTCGATGCAATATTAAAGATAGATCCAAAAGCAATCGAAACTATTAAAGAGAAAGCTAAAGCCATTGATGATATGGCTCGTGCTAATTCTGTTGCGCAATTTGCTTATGATCGCGGTAAAGAAGTTGAGCAAATGCAGTTTGAAACCTCTCTAATAGGAAAATCAAGGGCGGAACAGGAACGATTAAATGCCTTGAGGCAGGTTGATTTGCTTTATCAACAAGCAAAAGTTGATTTAGGAGATAAAGAACTCGCAAACTTACAGCGCAATGTTGAACTTACAAAGCAAAAAATTGATGCCGAATTACAAAAACGGGAGTTAATGAAATTAGATCCAGTCGAAGGGCTAAATCAGGGACTTTCAGATTTTAGTGATTCTGCTACCAATGTGATGGAGAATGTAAAAAACGTTACCACGAATGCTTTGAATAATATGTCTGACTCTTTAGCTGATTTTGTTTTAACGGGTAAAGGTAGCTTTAAAGACTTTGCGAATGCTGTGATATCTGACATTACTCGTATGGTGATGAAGATGTTAGTTTTCAAAGCGATTGAAGCAGGAACCAGCTTTTTTTATGGGCGGAGCTTCTGGCGGTGGTGATGCTGGTGGAGGGCCAGGAGGACTTTTTTGCGTATGGCGGATATACGGGCCATGGCGGAAAGTTTGAACCTAAAGGCGTTGTTCATGGTGGTGAGTTTGTCTTCACAAAAGAAGCGACAGCAAAATTAGGGATCGGCAATCTTTATCGCTTGATGAATTCGACACAGGGCTATGCTTCTGGTGGTTTTGTTGGTTCATTGGCTGGAAAGGTGCCGTCAGCACCAGTCACAACATCATCTTCATCAGGAGTTAATATCACAGTGGTAAACCAAATTACTGTCACAGGTAACGGTGATGCTGTTCTTGCTCAAGCAATGAAAGAAGCGGCAGAACAAGGTACAGAAGCTGGTGCACAAAAAGCAAGGGCGATTATATTGCAAGATTTTCAGAGTAATGGAACTGCACGTAGAACGTTAGGAGTGTAGATGAATATTTTAGCATGGCCAGAAGATGTATGCCCTATTAATGAAGATTGGCAATTACTCAGTAATAGTAAAACGTTCATCTCTCCGTTTAATGGCAGTAGTCAAACAGTTCGTTTTCCGGGGAGCCGTTGGCGTTGTGAGTTAACGTTTAGTAATTTAAGTGAAGAAAAATCACGTAAACTTGAGGCTCTTGTTGCCGCACTTGATGGTATGTCAGGAAGAGTGAGAATATCGAGTTGGATCAGAAAAGGGAAAGAAGGGTACGGCACTCCTAAAATTTCCTCTGCTGGGCAGTCTGGTAGTGTTTTGCAAACATCAGGCTGGAAGCGAAATATGCGCGTTTTACAGCAGGGTGATCGCCTCACGATTGGGAATGAGTTAAAAATGGTAGTAGCCGATGTTGTTAGCGATAACGAAGGGCGAGCTGTCATTTCAATTTCTCCCATGCTCAGAACTCCACCTGCATTGAACGAAGAGGTGATCATTAAAGCTCCTTTTGGGGTTTTTCGATTATCAGATAATGAGCAAGGGAAGTTTCAACACCGCCGACTAGGATACTCTAATGTTACTCTTTCTTTTGAGGAGGTGCTGTATTAATGCAATATCATCCATTTTCTGACGGTATGGTAAAAGCAATCAATGAAGGCGCTTATATCGTGCTTGCAGCTCGGCTGGATTTGAAATCAGGTGTAACTTGTGCGCATACCGGTGTTGGTCAACTTGTTATCGCGGGAGAGACTTATTTAGGTGTTGGGAGTCTTGGTGAAATCAGCCAACTTAATGAAAACAAGACAACAAGTCCGCCTCAATTACAACTTAAACTAGCTGGGTTTGATAAGTCCTTAGTCGGTATGGTGATGAATGAACAAAGCCGAGGGAGGGAAGTGCGATTAATGATGGTGGCAATTGGAGAAGATGGTAAGCCACTATTAGCGGAAATATTGTTTGTCGGGCAGATCTCATCAATTAGTGTTGTTTCTGGTGAAGAGAACGCTGTTTGTGTTAATGTTTCTAATCGATTTGAACGATGGTCAATTGGTTTACCTGATAGATTTACTGATGAGTCATGGTCATCAAGAAGGCAGGGTGATCGCATCTTTCGGTATGTTGCTCAAATGGCTGAACGTGCTATTTACTGGGGAAGCAAGAAAGACGCGCCTGCGTTTATTTATAAATAATTTTCATAAGGTAATGAAGTATGTATAAATATTTTTTTTTGTATATTTTCTATTTTTTTTCATGACGGGGTGTGCCAATCAAGAACCATTAAAGAAAGTAACTTCATCAGGCAAGCCGGAAGGCGTATACAGCAATACGACTAAATCATCAGTAAAAGATGCGTTAAGCACTTACTGTAATGAGAGAGGTTTTATAGTATTAGAATCAACGGACTCAGGAGTTTTGTGCTCAAAGAAAACTGAAGGCGGTACAGCTGTTATGTCACAACTTGCTATCGGTAATTCTTATTCAACAACACCAGAAGTAAAACTAAAATTTTCGATAAGTGAAGTAGGTGAAGTTATTAAAGTTTGGGCTGATGCTTGGTTTGAGACCCAAATGGCTATGGGTCAAGTCAATAGAATGGATATTAAGAACAATTCAGATCTTAACCAAATACAAGATAGATTAGATAATTTATCTCCTAAAAAAATTCAAGAAAAGAAATAAAAAAACTATCGAGGGTTGAATGAAACAACCAAGCTGGACACTCCAGTTACCAGAAACCATAAGGGCGGCCATGAGTCGCCCTTTTTCATGGGGTGAATTTGATTGTTGTATTTTTGCCTCTGAGTGTATTTACGCACAATGTGGTTTCTCTCCAATAAAACTCTTCCTTGGGCAATACAAAACCAAAGCCGAAGCCTTCAACCTTATCAAATCTAAATTTGGCTCACTTGATAGAGCAGTTTCCCGCCACTTTAAATCTATTTCTATTGATTCTGTACAGCGTGGGGATCTTGTCATGTTCAAAGGTGATGATGGTGACAGCATGGCCGTAGTATGGGCGGGTAATTATTGGGGAGTTACTTCTATTGGTGTTAGGCCGGTGCAAATTAACCCTATCAAAGCGTGGAGAGTGGAATAATGGGCGGTAGTGGTGGATTAATTACAAAAGTAGTTGGTGCTGGTTTGATGGTTGCGGGATTGTTCACTGGAGGAACAACTACTGCATTAGGTATCGCATTAATGTCGGCAGGTGTCGCTGTTCAAGTTGCCGGTTCTTTAATATTCAAACCCAAAATTCCGTCAATGGATTATCGTGACACTAGCGAACGTAAGCAAATGTTACGCTCTCCCTCAGCTTCAGAAACCGTCATTATTGGTAAAACTATTGCATCAGGCTTGCTGTTTTTTGCAGAAGAAGAGGAAGGTGAGCAGGACGAAAATGAAAAAATCACACTTGCGCTTGCTTTAGCTGGGCATCCTATAGATAGGGTGGGGAAAATTTGGCTTGGTGATGATCTCATTGAGACTTTTGGTGACAAGGCTTCATGGGAATTACATAACGATAGGAAAGACGCTGATCCCTTTATGCTAAAAAACTGCCCGTCATGGAAAGAGGATATGATGGGGCGCGGTATGGCTTGGTTACGCGTGACGCTCACATTTGACCAAGAAAAATTCCCTTATGGTTTACCCAATGTGAAATGTGAAATTTGGGGTAAAAAACTCTTTGATCCACGTACAGGGAAAACAGAATGGTCGAATAATGGTGCGTTAGTTATTCTTGATTATTATAGAGATTATTTAAAGGTTCCTGATAGCGATATTGATTTTGAGAGCTTTAAACAATCCGCAGATTTATGTGATGAAAGCGTAAGTAATGCTGAAAATGGTTCAGAGCATCGATACACGTTAAATGGTGCTTATGATCTAAATGAAAGCCCATCTAGTGTATTGGAAGCAATGCATAAATGTATTAATGCGGAGCCTACATTTACAGCAGGAAAACACGGCATTCAAGTTGGTGCATATTATGGGCCAGCATTGAAAACTATTACAGAATCACAACTTATTGATACCGTAACTTGTACTCCTGAAACGGGGCTAAAAGATGCCACTAATGCGGTGTACGGTACTTTCATTGACGCTGAGCAACTCTATACCAAGACAGATTTTACGCCTGTTATTGTCAATGAATGGATAGAAGAGGATGGTTTAGAAATCAGGGAAAACGTTGATTACCGCTTTGTTACCAGTCCTTATCAAGCACAGCGATTAGCTCGACAATACTTGCGCAAAAAGAAAGCCGGTAGGCGTGTTCAGCTGACAATGAATTTAGATGGTTATGCGTATCGCCCTGGTGAAGTTGTTATATTAGATTTACCTTCTTTAAATATTAGTGGTCTTGAGTTTCGTATTGCAGAATGGACATTTCATGCTTTAGATGGTGTATCTTTAACACTTGAAGAAGACGGTGCTTATTTATATGAAGATGTGATTGGTAAGCCTTTTGTTAGACCTCCATTCACTAAACTACCCACTAGTGGCGTACCAGCACCTATCAATCTGGCTTTTGTTCCTCTTTCTGTTACTGACATTGTTCAGGGATATATCTCATGGCAGAACGTGGCATCAGATATTCGCTATAACACGGTTAATATTCTCCAAAACGGTAAAGTCATTCAGTCCATTCAAGTGCCGGGTGAGCGTGTTGATATTAACGGTTTAACTCGAGGCACTTATCGTGTCGAGGTGAGAGCTATTAATGTGGCCGGTGCCATGTCTGCACCCGCTATCAGTGATTTTGCTATTCAGGCACCGCCTGCACCGATTGGTGTTGAAATAACTCCGGGTATGTTTAGCCTGACTGCATCACCAATGCAGGGGGACTCTGCAGTTTTTGGTTATACCTTTGAGTTTTGGTTTAGTGAAAAGAAACTCGCCAATCTTTCTGAAAATGAAGTGATCACCAAAGCAAACAAAGTTGGCCAAGGAAACTTCTGGACGCAAGAGAACTTAAAAGCTGGCCACACGTATTATTTTTATGTTCGAACAATTAATAGTTATGGTAAATCACCTTTTGTGGAAGCTTCGGGTGTTCCTGTCTCATTACCCTCAGATATTTTTGATGATTTAGATAACACTGTTAGAGAAACGGATGCGTTTAAAGAGCTGGATAATAAGCTTGATTGGAATGCTGAGACCGCAATTATTTTAAGTAACGCAAGCCATCGTAATTTCAGGCAGTTGCTAATAAAACATGCTGAATCTCAAGCTGGCATTAGTGAGCTATGGCAAGCTAATGCAACTCAAGAAGAAGCCTGGGCACAGGAAGTTAAAGAAATTTACTCTGCGGTTGGTGATAACACGTCTGCAATTAAAGAAACTCAAACGTCAATTACTGAGCTAAATAAAGCTTTCGGTCAAACAACTACGGAGATCCGCACAGAGTTAAAAACAACTAACCAAAATTTAGCTAACACAGATAAAGAAGTTGGTCGCATTCGTGCTGATGTTACGACGAATAAAGAGGCAATATCTAAAACAGATAAGGCACTAGCTAAATCAGAGGAGCAAGTACAAGCGCAATTCGGCAAACAGCAAGGCATGATTAACCAGAAAATGCAGGCTGAATTTAGCCAGACCGGTGACGGTGTTGTCACTCACTCAATTAATATCACGATTGTTCATGACAAGGTTAAATATAACGCAGCAGGGCAAGTGATTAGTGCTCAAGTTAAGAATGGAAAGCTCGAATCATTCTTTGGTTACAATGCGAATAACTTTGCTTGGTATAACCCTGTAAATGGCAAGATGGAATTATTCATGTATGCCAAAAATGGGCAGTTTTTTATTAAGGAGGCGTTTTTAGATAAAGCGAATGTTCGTGAAATGGTGTTATCTGAAGCTATAAAGTCCAAGAATTACGAATTAGGTAAGACGGGATTTAATATTGATGCTAATACGGGTAATGCTGAATTTAATAATGCGACATTTCGGGGAACTATCGATGGTGCGGATGGAAATTTTAATGGAACAGTTAAGGCCGGAAAGCTAATAGGAAATATTGTTTCAATTTCTGATGAGATTTATATAAATGATAGATGGAAAGGCGATGGAATAAAAGAGTTGTTTAAATTTAAACAACGAGACACCCCATGTTATTTGTGGGTTAGCGGTTCACTACATCAAGAAGATTATATCCCTGACTGGTTTGGAACAAAAACACCAAACGGGGCATTAATGGGGTATATGGCTCCATTCATGGGAGATGGTAGAGGGGTTGCTGAAATTTATGTTGATGGAATTTTTAATGTCAAAACAGTCTCGGTCTGGTCAGGAAATACATCGAATGCTAGAAAAGATGAATATGTTTGCAACGAATTTGTCGTAAAAATACCAGCGGGAAAGGGAATTAGTAGTGTTGGTATAAAAATACCTTATGCGACCGGAGGGGTTGCTGGAGAGTGGACGGAGTTTATTCTCAGGGGGAGAGTTTTTGCATTTCCTGATTCAAGCGAAGAATTTCTAATTAATTAAGCTAGGAAATAAATCATGATATACACAACAGGCACTGTTAGCACAGTGTCGGGGTCTGCTATTGTCCGCGGAACTGGCACTAAATTTAAAAATAATAATCCCGCCATTAATATCGGAATGACAATTTTAATTAAATCAGGAAATACTAATATTCCCTACATGATTAAATCCGTTAATTCCGACACTGAATTAGTATTAGCACAACCTGCATTAGCAACGACTACTAACACCACATTCTCAATTCATATTACTGAGCCCGATAATAATAGTGATGCAGCTAGAACCATGGTTGCTATAAATGCATACACGCAATATTTTCTCGATGCGATGAATACGTGGATGACTGAAACAGGGCAAACAAAAATTGAGATGCCAAACGGTGAAGTTATCACGCTCGATAGCATTAAGAAGATGCAGGGGGATATTAGTAAAAAAGCGGATGATAATAAAACAGTACATATTGGGGATTTTGGTGTTGGTGCTGTAAACAGACTGAATGCTAAAAATTTAAATGAGGTCATAATTGCGGGCGATTATCAGCAAGATGCAACTAATGAGGCCACACTTGAGAGAAATTATCCAATAAAAGAAGCCGGCGCATTAAGAGTGGCTCAAACCGTTGGTGGCTGGGCGTTGGGTGGTTGCATTCAGGAATACACTACATATCTATCAGCAAGAAAATTTATTAGAGTTAGGGTATCAGTTGACTGGTATCCATGGGAAGAAATGCCAAATCGACATACAAGTGAGACTCAACGATTTAACGGTCAGCTAATGTCGTACAACGGAATATTTAGCTCAGATAAAAATAACCCAAATGACTATTTTGGTTTTCTAAAAGCAATAAGAGGGAATCAGTACGGAATATACTCAAATGTTAGTGGTGTGGGTGGTTTTACTGTAAAAATACCGCAGAAATCAGGGGAGATGATGCTCGTTGGTGATCATGGCGTTGGTGGTAAGGCTGGTTATGTAACTGACTCTGATTTGAAGGATCCATTAAGGGGTTCTTATTTCTTTTCTCAAGGAGCTAATGTTGGAAGTAATTATTTTGGCTCATATGGCTCAGGGATTTCCTTGCAATACGATAATAATATATCGTTTAAGTTTTTTGTTGCGGGGAACGGAATTACCATTACTGAGTGCCTGAATGCAGGAAATCAGAGAAGAAATGTGTTGTGGGGCAGTGTTAATACAACACTGGATTCAAATGGCTTTATCAAAAGAGCTTCCCCTATTATCGACATCAATCCCGACGGCACATTCAACACTAACGATGAATCAGAAGGCGCTACGGTTACTCGAGTAGCTCAAGGTGAGTATCTCATTGAAGGAGTTCTTGGGTTTAACGCTGACGCAGGCTGGGGTGGTATCGATGGTGGTATTGAAATTCCACTCGATGTCAATAAACAGCCACTTATTTGGGTAGACTCTGAAGTTAACAAAGACGGTTCTATTCTCGTTAAAACTTATCACCGCACTCATCCTAATGCACCTAAGTTCGCTCGTAATGATATTGATGGTTACAACGACGGTGATCCGATTGATATTCCATCCGATCGTTTTATTTCAGTGCGTGTACAGATGCCAGAGCAATCAATCTATAACGTGAGAATGCGTGAGATGGAAGAGGTGCAGAAAGTGGAAGAGGAACGCAGACAAAAGGAAGAGGAGATGAAAGAGAAATTTGGGTTAGGTAAGAATGACGTATTACTTTAATAATCAGGACACCAATAGCGCACCAGAAATTGATAACTGATTGATTATATAACTCGGTCGGTTCCATCGAGCATCGGCACTACTCTGTTTTCAAATACTGCACTGAATTCACATCAGGAAACTTCTTACTTCTCTCTCAATAAAATACCAATCGTTCATTAAAGAACTCGCGCAAATGTGTGTTTTTTGAATTCCTCACCCCAAACTTATCAGAAAATAGCCTAGCAGTAAGATGGGGCAACATTTTTTATATGGTATGCTGATATTATGGGTTAAATAACTAATGATTAGATGAAGATTTTTGTTAAAGCATAGATTATTGCCAAATATATACAATTGTTTTGATACATTGAATCACCTCCATTGATATAATAACTCATGATATTTATCATTTATTGCCAAATAAGGATGTTTAACTGGCGACATGTGCCAGTGATGTGTATATTAATACGATATCTAAATAGGGAAAAACTATGTTAATCGAATTGTCAATTACTAACTATAAATCAATCGCAGAAAAGCAAACATTTTCAATGTCTGCAAGCAAGCTAACTGATTTGAAAGATAATGTGTTCACGTTAATGGAGCCAAATGTAATTGAACTTTTAAAAACAGCTGCTATGTATGGCGCTAATGCATCTGGTAAATCAAATTTTCTTGAGGCTATGCATACGATTTGTGAAATCGTTGTTGAGTCAGCATCTGGCTATAAAGAAAGCGATCCACTTCCTATTAGTCAATATAAATTAGACGAAGAGCTTTTATCTTCTCCTAGTGAATTTGAAGTTACATTTATTTCTGATAGCGTTAGATACCAGTTTGGGTTTTCAGCTACTAAAGAAAGAATTATTTCTGAATGGTTGTTTTCTTTCCCTTATGGACGAGCGAGGACTTTGTACCAAAGGGAGTGGGATAATGAGACTTATAACTATAAAACCTATTTTGGTCAGGAATTAAAAGGGGATAAAAGTGTTTGGACTCGCTCGACAAGAAGTAATGCGTTACTTTTATCTACAGCCGTTTTATTAAATAGTGAACAGTTACTTCCTGTATATAGATGGTTTGAGAGGAAGGTTAAATTTAGCTCTAGTAAAGGATGGGGGGTAGCATTTACTGCTGAGAGTTGTTTGAATGGTAAAAAAGAAAGAATTCTTAAAGCATTAAGAAATGCAGATACGGGGATTGACAACATTGAAGTAAAAAAACGTAAGTTTGACCTTAATGATCTCCCATCTGATATGCCAAAGGAACTAAAAAAGCTTTTTATCTAAAGAGGCCGAAGGATCGGAAGCTATCGAGGTGATGACATATAGAAAAAAATAAAAAAAGGTGATTTAGTTAAATTTGATTTGTCAGAGGAATCAGATGGAACGACAAGGCTTTTTGGTTTTCTTGGTCCATGGATCGATAGTTTAAATGCTGGAAATATTTTATTTATTGATGAATTACATAATAGCTTACATCCTAAAATGGTAGAATACTTGGTTAAGTTATTTAATAATCCCTCAACAAACCCTAATAATGCACAATTAATTTTTACTACACATGAAACATCGATTTTAAAACAAAATGTATTTAGAAGAGATCAAATTTGGTTTTCTGAAAAACTTAATAATGAAACATCAATTTATCCATTAACTGACTTTGTAGTTAGAAAAGGTAGTGAGGATTTAGAAGCGTCGTATTTAGCTGGAAAATTTGGAGCTCTTCCTTTCATTGGTGATGATGATGTCTGATAAACTTTTTCAAAAAAGAAAAGCTAAAAAGATAGCTGAGTTAGGAAGAAAATCTGCTAAAAAAGAGTCTTATGATCGAATATTGATAGTAACTGAAGGTGAAAAAAACAGAGCCCAATTATTTTAATGAAATAATTAGATTATATAAATTAAGTAGTGCTAATGTAAAAGTTGATGGTAGTTGTGGCCCATCACCTAAAACGGTTGTGCAGTATGCAATAGAGTTAGCTAAAGAAGAAGAGCGAAGTAAAAGAATACCTTTCGACAAGATAACTGAAGGTGAAAAAACAGAAGCCCAATTATTTTAATGAAATAATTAGATTATATAAATTAAGTAGTGCTAATGTAAAAGTTGATGGTAGTTGTGGCCCATCACCTAAAACGGTTGTGC
>NZ_MIIZ01001021.1:0-1275 GCF_001743005.1 Shigella sp. FC1967
GGATCGACTTCCCATTCCACTTTGACCCATTGATTCGGCGTCCACTTTGCCGGCACGACAATGCAACAGGTTCCGCCACCGCCTTTGCCATAATAACCATTAACCTTAAACCAATTTACCGAAGTGCCTTTGACATGGTTAAACCCGTGTAAATTTCCGGCAAGGTAGTCATCTTTGGGTTTTTTCTTGGGGAACAGCAGTGAGCTTACTGCGATAATGGCAAGAATAACGCCAGCAACAATCACTTTTTTACGAGTTATTTTTTCGAGCATACTGCTGGCTCCTCCATTTCTAATGGTTCTTTTATTGGATATTCGGGAAGCCAAGGGGAATAACAAGACAGGCTAATTTTTACTTCTTGGCAAGGAAGAAAATGGACTTTGACACTACAAGGCTCATCGTATTCGGGGATTTCAACCATTTTTTGATAGTGGCGATAATTGGCTTTGTGTTTTTTCATATATTGGCGAAATTCATCAGTACCTAAAGGTGGCGATTTATCTGAATACGCATCAGGATCGACTTCCCATTCCACTTTGACCCATTGATTAGGTGTCCATTTTGCGGGCACCATAATACAACAAGTATCATTGGCACTTTGGGCATAATAGCCATTGACTTTAAACCAATTCACCGCAGTGCCTTTCACATGGTTAATACCACTCATACTACCGGCTAAATATTCCACTTTTGGTTGTCGGATAAAGAGAAAATAGACAGCAAGAAGAGTAATGATTATCCCAACAAACATGAGTTTTTTGCGGGTTAATTTTGTGGACATATTGCAGGTTCCTCCATAAAGCTAGGCTCTTTAATGGGATAATCAGGGTGATTAGTCGCATAACAAGACAGGGTGATTTTTACTTCCTGACAAGGGAGAAAATGGACATCCATACTGCAAGGTTCGTCATACTCGGGAATTTCAACCATTTTTTGATAGTGGCGATAATTGGCTTCGTGTTTTTTCATATAAGCATCAAATTTGGGATCTGTCACCCCCGGTGAATCTGTAGGGTATGCATCAGGATCGACTTCCCATTCCACTTTGACCCATTGATTCGGCGTCCACTTTGCCGGCACGACAATGCAACAGGTTCCGCCACCGCCTTTGCCATAATAACCATTAACCTTAAACCAATTTACCGAAGTGCCTTTGACATGGTTAAACCCGTGTAAATTTCCGGCAAGGTAGTCATCTTTGGGTTTTTTCTTGGGAAACAGCAGTGAGCTTACTGCGATAATGGCAAGAATAACGCCAGCAACAATCACTTTTTT
>NZ_MIIZ01001022.1:0-1275 GCF_001743005.1 Shigella sp. FC1967
CCCCCGTCCGCTTCTTGGGTCGCACAGGTTGCACCTTGCGGCCAATGCCTCCGTTCCATAACGAGCTCGCAGAGCGTTTGGTTGCCTACAGGAGCCTTGTAGTCCTCATCGAGATTCACCACGATGGTTTCCGGCTCCCGTTCAACCGGTGGCAGGTATCTGGCGACCAGAGGCATTGTCAAAATCACAGCCCCATCCATGTGAAAGGATGTTGGAGCCTTCACTATTCGGTCCATTACCCAGCACCAAGCATGAAGCAACCGATCCTCTACCTTGTCGTCAGCCTCAATCTCTTGAACGAACTGGTTGAAACGAACCTGACTATCCAGAAACAGGCCTGTGCTCTGACACTTATCGCTGATCGTATGAATGAGCTCCGCCTGCTCCAGAAGCATTTCTCGGGTGACTTCTTCCACATCACCAAATGCGTCAAACAACTTTGTCATGTAGTCACGAATTTGCATGTTCTTCCCCCTCGGCATCGAATTGCTTTGCAAGCTCAGGATCACCGGCCCAGCGAAGGGCGTCTCCCATATGCGTGAAAGCGCGTTTATTGTCATCCTGCTTATTCACCCTGACCGGCGTCTTTTGGTCACGAGGCTGTAGTAGCCAGTACCCGGCCTCTTCCTTGATTAGTTCTGCGGCCACCAGCAAGCCGTTCTTCGTTGCAATGATCATCATCAGCTCCCGTGGTTAAGCCAGTAGGCATAGACAGTGATGGCAAGGCCTCCCGCGAGCACAATGACTGCGGCGGTACGCTGGACCCACTTCGATGCACCAAACCGCGCCAGGTGTCTCCCCAGGAACTGGAAAGGTGCCGTCTTTCCGATAGCGCGAATCACCCAGGTGATTGCCAACAGAAGGATGGCTGTGGCCGGGTATATACCAACCCCTAAGAGATTCATCTCTCCGACCGCGAGCTGATAGATGAATGCCAACAGCATGGCTATCGCAGTCAATACGGCTACAACCTTGGTCCCGTTTCGCCAGTCCCACGCTCGACGTGCGTCACTGGTAAAACTCACCATCGAGACAAGGAACGGCATAAATGGCAGGTTCATGCTGGTGGGTTTATCCATGAATGCGTCAAGACCCACAAACATGGCCGTCATCACCACATAGAACAACAGGGCGGGGACAAGCATGTCGCGTAAAGACCGAACCTGGTTGGCGTTCGCGTTTTGAGTATTCGTCGTCATTGTGTTTGCCCCTTCAACATTCCCCATAGCTGACGGTGAAGATCAGCGATTACCTTGTACGTCCCCTTCACTGCTG
>NZ_MIIZ01001023.1:0-1267 GCF_001743005.1 Shigella sp. FC1967
TTTTCCACCGGCCTCAATTGCGTATAGAATGAACAAAACGTCCTTTTGAGTTGACGACAATCTCATCCCTTCCCCTTATTCATGTCTGATATGAATAAGGCTCCCACGAAAGGAGCCTTATGTAAACCTTATTCATGTGTCACATGATTAAGATCTAGTTCACGGAGTCTTTCAACCCCTTACCAGCTTTGAACCCAGGAATGTTGGCCGCCGCGATCTGGATGTTCTCTCCAGTCTTGGGATTCCGCCCGGTTCGCGCTGCGCGTTCCTTAACGTGGAAAGTACCAAACCCAGTGAGCGCTACTGTCCCACCCGCTTTAAGCTCCTCTGTCACTGAGTTGATCAGCGCATTTATCGCAGCTTCGGCCTTTGCTTTGCTAATGTCAGCGTCTTCGGCCACTTTCATAATCAG
Organism: Shigella sp. FC1967; assembly: GCF_001743005.1. NCBI lineage: Bacteria > Pseudomonadati > Pseudomonadota > Gammaproteobacteria > Enterobacterales > Enterobacteriaceae > Shigella > Shigella sp. FC1967. Next base: position 413 of record NZ_MIIZ01001023.1, read on the forward strand.
TTCACTTTTGTTCATCGTTATTCCTGTTTGTTTTCTTGGTTACTGTTTACACCTGCATACTCTGGGGTGTGGTTAGTGCTTTCTTCGCCACTCCCAAGGGGGAGTTCTCTCCGATTCCGGTAATGCCCAGAGACCTCGCTTATCGGCTTTGGCTTCGGCCTCCAGCTTGAACAGCTCCGGTGTTTTGGCGTACTGCCGGTACACCCACGCACTCCCAGAACGGACCATTTCGGCATTGACCCATTTGCCATCGACATAAAGGTTGGCGACCAGACGGCCATAACGGTCTTTGTCGATTTGCTCGACTTTAATCATTCGACCAAACACCAGATCGGACAACGCCTGTTTCGCCTTTGAGCCGTAGGGTTGTTTCTTCTCTGGGGTGTCGATTTCCGCCAGCCTTACCCGGTACTGGACTTTGCCGCTCCGGCAATCTTTCCCGGAGTCACAGCTTTGTTCAGTCAGGACCTTGACCGTATCACCGTCAGACACCCCCACAACCTTCGCAGTAAAGGTTTCTGCCCATACCTGAGGGGCCACCACCAGCATGGCTACCAGGAACGCTGAAACCCCCGTATTTTTCACAAAACCTAACCTCATAATCACTCCATCCAAATTACTTGTTTTTCCCAGCCGGTAGAGCCTTGGCCCAACAGAGCCTTGTTTCATCCACCTTGCTGTCTACGATTCGACAGGCATCCCAGTTAAGAGATGACCAGTGAGCAATGGCAGAGGCCAACCAGTACCACGGTGCCGTAAACACCGGCTGGCCCCCTTCCTTCGTTTTAAATACCTGGTATCGCATGTTGATCCTCCTGTTTGGGTGAGGCTTAGGCCTCGTAATAGAAATTTTTT
>NZ_MIIZ01001024.1:0-1264 GCF_001743005.1 Shigella sp. FC1967
CTTTTTATTTAATTTTTGTTATTTTCTTCTTTTTAATATTTCGAAGCAGTAGTTATGTGAGTTATTTTCATCTGCTTATGGTATTCCATAAAAGTAGAATCCCACTCATCTGGCTCATAATCTGGGAATGTTGTATCACCGATGACTTCAGCATCAATGTGAGTTAAATAAAGTGTATTTGCCATAGGCAGAAATTGTTCATACACTTTACCACCACCGATAACCATGATTTCATCATAATTTTCAGCAGCTTGCAAAGCTTCCTCTACAGATTTAACCCAAACGACATCGCTATCTGTTCCAGGTTGACTGCTTAAAACAATATTAAGACGATTCGGTAAAGGACGCCCGATAGACTCATAAGTCACCCGCCCCATAATAACGGGTTTATTTAGCGTATTCTTTTTAAACCATGCGAGGTCACCCGGTAATGTCCAAGGCATTGCCTTTTCCATACCAATAATGCGATCCATCGCTAATGCTGCGATTAAACTAATATTCATTTACACACCTACGGGTAAAGATGGGAAAAAACTGTTCACACTATACGTAAAGCTAAAACCTGAGTCGATACAAATTATGCTTCCTTGATAATAAATAATTGCTTTATACTCGAAGTGTTAACTTAATCATATAAGATTCAATCATTATAATATTGTTATATACAAGGCGCTATTATGCTTGAAACTTCTTTAGTTGTTTTTACAATTGCTTTACTCGGGATGATCTCACCAGGCCCTGACTTTTTTCTCGTTGTAAAAAATGCGGCACGTTATCAACGATCTGCTGCAATGATGACAGCAATGGGAATTGTGGCTGCATTACTTGTACATATGTCATATTGTGTTGCCGGTATTGCTGTTCTTATCACAACAACACCTTGGCTCTTTTCCATTTTAAAATATGCAGGGGCAGTTTATTTGCTATGGATTGGCTTTCAGAGTTTGCTGTCAAAATCTAATCATTCGATTGATGAAAAAGCAGCACTACATTCACAAATCAGTTTTAAGAAAGCCTTTATGCAAGGTTTTCTCTGTAATCTACTCAATCCTAAAGCCACCTTGTTCTTTCTTGCCGTTTTCACTCAAGTGCTAAGTATTGATTCAAGCATTGGTGAAAAAATTATGGTATGCCTTTATTATTTGGGGATTAGCGGTCGTTTATTGGCCCTTACTCGTCTTATTAATTCAAAGTGCGCCAGTAAGAAAAATACTCAACAAAATCCAAAAAAGTATTGATAAAGTACTTGGTGTAGTATTGATTG
>NZ_MIIZ01001025.1:0-1263 GCF_001743005.1 Shigella sp. FC1967
AAAACGTGGAGAATTTACACTATTTGCTAAAGGTGATTTTTCTCACCTTTCTAAAGAGGCGAATTATCCTCACTGGAAAGGTTTAATCGGGGTCACTACACGAGGCGGAATTGAGTTTTTTGAGTCCATAAAAAAGGGCAGCCAATCGGCTACCCTTGGAAACGTCGATATTAAATATCGAGCAAGTCAGAAATTTAAGATTAGTAATGAGTTAGATATTGGTAAAGGAGTTATTACTAAAAACATTCATATTTTTGATGGTTATCACTTGCGCTTACTACTTAATGTTGGATATATTGATCTAGCACTAGCAAAATCTAGTGTCAGGATTTGCACCCTGAATCAGTTACTGGCGACACATGACGCGCCTAGCGTCTTTTTTTTGTGTCAATGCCTACGCACATCTATTAAATGCGGTATTATATCGCGCTTATTCAATGGTGGCGTTGGTGAGGCAGCTTTCGGGCTGGCTGGATTCCAGTAACTCCAGTAGTGCAAACCTTGCCAACGTCATCACCCCTATAGAGATTTGCACCTCTGGTGATGACTCCTTAGTTAAGTTACTGGAGATCATCTTTATGATGGCAACCCCTACCCAGACTCAATTCAAATTCCTGTTTTTGAGCATTAAGCGCTCAGATACTACTGCTAAACCTTGCCGTGTCACTGTTACAGCACCCAATGAACACGATGCAAGACTGATGCTTGTACGTGATTATATCCTGTCATTCGCTGGTCGCTTACCTGCTAAGGCGGTGACTAATGCGTAACCCTCAACCTAACGACTTCTACGCGCACAAAAATAATGGTGAAACCGTCAAAGTATTATCGGTTCAATTTAACCGTGTGACCTTTCAACGAGACGGCTTTGATAGTTCTGTCATTGTTTCATTAAGCCAGTTCAGCAATGAATACACCTACGCAGGGAGGGCTTAATTATGGCAGATATCACTATTCATCAAGCCGCTGAAAAAGCACAACAGTTAGAGCTGATTAGCCTGATGTTGCCTAACTATCCTCGCAACCTAACCATAAGCGATATTTCCGCTATATCGTCACTCATGGCGAAGTTATCAGGTGATTTAGCTGTATTTATTCAAGAGCAAATCGTAGCGCGGGAGGCGACCAAATGAAAACAATCAAATTAAATGTTGGTCACTTATCTACCTTGGAAGAAGTTGAACATATTAACGAAGAACTCCAAGCGTTGTTAATCCCACTGTTGACGGCTGTAGAGAACGAAGCTGATACAGATACGCATTT
>NZ_MIIZ01001026.1:0-1260 GCF_001743005.1 Shigella sp. FC1967
GGGGTGAGTTCGCCCATTTCCGGTATGAAGCGGCAGCCCTGCGCTTCATGAGCAGCACTGCGGGGGCTAAGCGTCGCATCTACCAGCTAGTGTTTTCAGCAACGGTAGCAGCGGGAGTTTTGACACTGCTGGCGGCATGGACCACCAGCTAGAAAGTATCGACGGAACAATCATGAGCAAGAGAACCAAAGACAAAAGACCTGGAGAAACTCGACGTAATCAAAGACTCGCCGCAAATGAGCCTGTTTGAGATTATTGAATCTCGGCCAAGAAAGACGACTACTCCAACACCATCGAGATCTACGATGCGCTGCCTAAGTACATTTGGGACCAAAAGCGTGAGCATGAAGATTTGTCCAACGCTGTAGTGACGCGACAATGCTCCATCAGAGGCCAGCAGTTCACGGTGAAGGTGAAGCCAGCCATCATCGAGAAGGATGACGGAAGAACCGTGCTGATCTACGCGGGACAGCGAGAGGAAATCCTTGAGGATGCTCTACGCAAGCTCGCAGTGAACGGGAAAGGCCATATCATCGAGGGCAAGGCTGGAGTCATGTTCACTCTGTACGAACTCCAGAAAGAGCTCTCGAAGATGGGTCACGGGTACAACCTGAACGAAATCAAGGAAGCAATCCAGGTTTGTCGTGGCGCAACACTTGAATGTATCAGTGATGACGGTGAAGCCTTCATCAGCTCCAGCTTCTTCCCGATGGTGGGACTGACCACCAGAGGTGAGTTTCGCAAGAAAGGCGGGAACGCCAGGTGCTATGTGCAGTTCAACCCGCTGGTAAACGAATCGATCATGAATCTGTCGTTCCGTCAATACAACTACAAAATCGGAATGCAAATCCGCTCCCCTCTTGCACGGTACATCTACAAGCGAATGAGCCACTACTGGACTCAAGCATCACCAGATTCGCCGTACACGCCATCGCTTATCAGCTTCCTGACCCAGAGCCCTCGTGAATTGAGCCCACGGATGCCGGAGAACGTCAGAGCCATGAAGCTCGCTCTGGAGGCCCTCATCAAACAAGAGGTCGTAAGCGACTACGACGCGAACCAGATCAAGGATGGCCGCAGAGTCATCGACGTGCGGTACGTCATAAGGCCTCATGAGAACTTCGTGAAGCAGGTGATGGCGTCCAACAAGCGTAAGCAGCAGACAGAGCTACGGGCCATCAAGCACGGCATGATCGACCACGACATCATTGATGAACCCCAGCGTAAGGGGAGATAGCCACCAGAATCTCCCATCCCCCC
>NZ_MIIZ01001027.1:0-1259 GCF_001743005.1 Shigella sp. FC1967
TTTGCTGAGATTCACAGCCTGGATTGGCGATTCGATAACAATAGAATCTTCGTTCCAAAGCTCCGGGTTATTTGCCAAAGACGAATCGAGATATTTCCCTTCCATCTCCACGGCCACAGATATGGCACTGGCAATTCCCGCCTTGTGAAAACCGGCGTGAATCGCTTTATCAAGCACACCACCCCCATGAAAGAGGCTGCATACCGAAAGCGATTCTCCATTCTCCAGCTTACTGATAAGCCGGTTGACGCGCTCGATCACTCGCTCTTGTTGATGGTGAGCGGAGATCACAATTGCGCCGTTACGGATGAACACGCGGAGCATCTCTACACCGTCAAAAACGGTAGCAAGCTCCTGCACGGTCAGATCGATGATTGGAGACACCCGGCCATTGCGCTCACGCTTACTGATGGTGAACTTACCCTCCTCTTTGACGCGAAGCACAACCTGGGAATCTTTCAACTCCAGATCGTACTTCATGCCAGGATAATAACCTTCACGCAGTAGCTTTTGGCCTTCCAGCCAGACGCGCTTCTTGCCTCGATGTTCTCCTAACTTGGTGTTTACGATAGTAGCCATGAGCTCTCTCCTTTCGGTTGAGAGGCCACTACCGTCCCAATCGGGAAGTAATGGCCCCGATGGGTTTAAAGTGGTTCTCAGTTCACAGCGATGCCGTGAGACTGAATGGCATTAGCAAAGCCAGCCATTTGTTCAGGGAAGGTGTAGCGGTTGATGTCCTGGCTGCGAGCCAGATTGACATGCACCTTCTTCACCTTCGTTTCGTCAGAGTCGTACTTCTCAAGCGCCAGCTTCTCAGCTTCTTCCGGATCTCGGCCCAGCGAGTAGGCGTAAATCACAGAGGTGAAGCCAAGTCCTGAGCCGAATGCGTAGACTTGTTTCTCGAAATGGACGTCAGCGAAATAGATGCTGAATCCGGATTTGAGGTTATGTTTTTCCATGATGCACTCCAAATAGTTTGGGGGCGCACCACGTCCCGAACCGGGCGGATGCACCCGGTTTAGGGTTAGTAGATTGCTCAAGCTGTTACGCCAGCCTGAGCCTTTATTGCTTCAAGCACGATCTCTGCTTCCTTGATAGAACCAGTGCTGTACAGCTTATGCAGCACCCGGCCAAGGTTCACAGAGGTCTTTTCTTTCACTTGGAGATACTTGACATAGAAGTCATACAGTTTCTCCGCCTGCTCAAGGTGGGACATGCTCTCAACGGGAATAGTATTCCCTGGATTGCAGTACCACTTT
>NZ_MIIZ01001028.1:0-1257 GCF_001743005.1 Shigella sp. FC1967
GCCATAGCCACGGTGGTGATTAAAGCCTTTTTCATGTTGTTCTCCGTTCTTACCTGAGTTGAATCTGATTTACTTCGATAATATCACAGCATCAAAAAATGCAACCATAAAAGACAAAAAAAAGCCCCTCGGGCGAGGGGCAAAGGTTTGGGCTGGGTTATGCTGCTTTTGTTTTCTCGGCTTCGTCTGCGATTTCCTTGTCGCCGGTTGCAGATTCCGGAGCGGCTTCGGCCACTTCACCTTCTTTGCCTTTGCTGTGGGCGGAAATGCGAGCCCGTTTCTCGATGCCGATGATTCGACCGGCCAGCTTGATGAGGCGTTGCTGCCATTGGTAAGTGGCGTCGGTGCGCTGCTTGCTGGTCAGTACGGTGTTCAGCCAGAGAGTGTCAACGATCCCCATCAGGGTATCCAGTTTGCGGATCAGGTGTGCGAACTGAGCAACCTGAGGAGAGTTGATCTCGATGGTGTATTCATTCGGGTTGGTGTAGCCGGGCATCATGTCGATGCCGTTGTCTTCCATCAGCTTGTTGAGCTGGGCGGTAGCTTTGTCCAGGTCTTCGGAGACCTTGGAAATGTGTTCCAGGATGACGGTTTCAACCTGGTCGATTTCGTCCTGCTCACCGATGATGCGAAGGATAACGTCGATGGAGAACAGGGAGTTGGAAACTCGCTCAAAGCTGCGTTCCATGACGCGCTGAGCCTGGAGGCTGTTCACTTTCAGAACTTGCTTGAAAACAGGGCGAGAGTAGTGGTTGCTGCGGTCGCTGCTTGTGCCCACTGCTGCTTGTGCTTCTGCCATTAGAGATACTCCTAAGTTGAGGTACAGATAAACGCACTGGAAAGGATAAATGCGGTCAATCTGTAACCTGACATCTCGAAGTGCCCAAAATGGACAGTTACAGCGTTTTCTGTTGAGCAAAGGTGAGCTATATTTAAGCCATCTTAGTCGCTCTGCGGCTATAAGTGAGATAGCTGGTCTCCGAAAACAAACAGCATCTAGTCTTATGCCGTATGGCATTACTTAACCCCAAGCCGGGGGCTTCTCCCGGTTTTCGGGTGTTGCCCCTGATTTTTCTTATAGGAGCAACACCATGCACATCATCACTTTCATTGTAGTTCTGCTTGCATCTCTGGGCGCACTGTACGTAGGCGCGAAGGCATTTGCTTTTTCCTTCATCGTTCTCGCTAAAGTGTTCCAGCGTATCGGTTTGTTCCTTTGGAACAAATTCGCAGTTCCTGCAATGCGGTCTGTACAGG
>NZ_MIIZ01001029.1:0-1236 GCF_001743005.1 Shigella sp. FC1967
ATGGAATTAGAGCATATTTTATTTTGCCCCTGAAAAAAAATCACTTTCAGTGCAAGCATTTTCAAGATGATCTCGCATTAAGTTTTAGAAAAAAAATAAGAAAAAGACAGCTTAAGTAACTACCTAAAATCTATTTTTAACAGTTAAAACAATAAATTAAAAATAAGCCTAATAAAAAAAACGCCCATTGACTTGAAGTCAACTTCAAGTTGTATGATGCAAATTCTTTCTTTATTTGTATCAATGGAGACTTTTTTATGCCTAAATCAGTTTGGTGGTTGGCATTTTCTTTAGCGCTTTTTATTACAGGCAACGCATTGGTTCTTTCTGTCGCCGTTATCGTTGGTGAACAACTTGCTAAAGATCCTATTTATTCAACAGTTCCGTTATTAAGCCAATATATTGGCATTATTTCAGCCACTATTCCTATGGCCTACTTTATGATGAAATATTCACGGAAGGCTGGCTTTATAATTGGTAATATTGCGGGTTTAGTGGGGGCTTTATTTGCTATTGCCGGAATATATTATCAGAACTTAATTTTATTTTCGGTAGGAACATTATTTACGGGTGTAGCTATTGGTACAGCACAACAATATCGATTTGCTGCCATTGAAGAAACGCCAGCTAATCTGCATGCAAAAGCAATTGGATTGGTCATGAGTGGTGGCATTATTGCGGCCATTATTGGACCAACCTTAGCCATTGCCTCTCGTCAGTTTTTTACTGATTATCCTTTTATAGGCCCTTTTCTTTCCCTCGCGGTTATTTATATTTCGGCATTTATTCTATTGTGGAAAATTCCATTAAAAAAAAGTGGTTAAAGACACAACAATACATAGGGAAAAAACCAGAAGTTACTGTCAACTTTATCGCCAACCATTGTTATTTTTGGTCACAATAGTCAGTGCGTGCGGTTATGGTATTTTAGTTTATATCATGGCGGCAATCCCGTTATCAATGAAGCAAAATGGGTTTGAATTTGCCACTATTGCTTTTGTATTTCAGTGTCATATTTTAGGGATGTTTGCCCCCTCTTTTATTACAGGTCAACTCATCCACCGATTTGGAGTAAAGACGTTCTTTTTCATTGCAATCATATTGCTCATCATCGCTCTCACCATTAATTTAACGGGAATAAGTGTCTATCACTATTTCATCAGTTTTGTTCTTATCGGCATTTCATGGAATCTAAATTTGATTAGTTCGACACATTTATTATCCAATACCTATTTA
>NZ_MIIZ01001030.1:0-1232 GCF_001743005.1 Shigella sp. FC1967
AATTAACACCTCCTAAATAATTTAGAAGGTGTTTAAAAGGTATTAATTAACGATTAAAACTTAATGACGTTTTATTAATTTTTTTAAATACAGAATTGCATTATCCACATTAGGTAAAGGACCAATTTTTTCATTTATCAGTGGAAAAGTGCCTGTTTTTATTAATAAGTCACGCATTTGTATCGGCGTTAACACACTATTTGTATGGTCTTTATACCAAGATTGGATCACTGCAACGGCTCCCGCAACTAACGCACTAGCTGACGATGTTCCACTAAAATTAGCCGTATAAGTATGATTATCATCACTTCGAAAGAGATCGCCATAGCCCGCTGTTGCAACATCCTCTCCCCACGCTTGTACATGAATAGGTGAACCATGCGTTGAGAAAGGCAATCGGTTTAATGTATAAGGCGAACCTGCACCAACACGTATTGAGTTATTATCATGGCGTTGTCGATAACTGTCATAAGCCGGTGAATCCAGATCGACTCCCCCATTTCCTGCGGCCATAATCACAATAATTCCCGCATCTGTTAATGCGCGAGTCGCTTCCCAAATATGCATTTCATAATCTGCGGGTACGTAAGCTTGATGTTCACAAATTGTCTGCATTTCATATAAAACAATATCACCCGCATGTAATATGCGTTTACTGGCAATGATTGCATCAATACGTCCACAAGTTAATTCAGAAATGGCATAGAACATGTCTAATTTATAAGCAAGTCCAGTGATCCCTTTGCCATCATTTTTTCCCATAATTAATCCCGCAACCGCCGTTCCATGATCGGCCTGTCCCGTTCTTTCATTAAATGGTAATAATGATGTAATATTATCCGTTGATAAATCATGGTGAGAAAGATTAAAATCCCATTCAATATCAGCAACTTGTATTCCTTGCCCATATGCTTCTTGTTTCCATGCTTCGCTAATTCCTAGTCCTGTAACTTTATTAATATTTATCGTTTTTTCTGGTGTATTTAAGTATTGCTGATATTGAGTTAAGTTAGGTGTAACATTAGGAGGTTCAATAGGTTGTATCGGTACCGCTTGTACATATTCAATATCAGGATGTTGTTGTAATTCATTAATCACTTCATCTAAAGAATAATGATACTCCTCTGGTAAATTAAGATAATAATATTTATTTAGATCATTAAAGTTTATTGAAACAGAATCAATATAATTTTGGGGCGGTAATTGATGAGTAAATGACATTACTGGAATTA
>NZ_MIIZ01001031.1:0-15202 GCF_001743005.1 Shigella sp. FC1967
CGTAAATTTAAATAGAAAGTTAACTTTGAAGTTTAGATGAGTTTAGCTATTTAAATATAAGCATAGTGTTAGTTTATTGTTATTCGTAATTGAGAAAAAGAATTATTCTAATTAACGCTTATTATCAAATAATAAAAAATCACTGAGTTTTTTACCCTAAACTGCTGTTTATTTAAACGGTAAAAGATGCCAAAAAGTAGATATTTTGTAGAGTTACATTTATTTATCTTATGTGTTTTTACTTAAAAAAAAAACAAAAATCAGTGAAAAATATAAAATGAACCCCCTCTTTATTAGGAGAAATTTGTCTGTTGAAGAGGATGCGAGTAAACTGCACGCTTTGTTTTCTGTTGGAGTTTTTCGTTCATGAGTGAAATCGCGGATTGGCAGCCAAGCGCCTCAATCGCCAACTTACTAAAAAAAGGCGAAAATAGTCAGTAATATTAGGCGTTTTTTCACTGATCGTGGTGTGTTAGAGGTTGAAACACCGATGATGAGTCAGGCTACCGTTACCGATGTTCATCTTTACCCATTTGAAACTCAATTTGTGGGGCCTGGTGCTTCTCAAGGGCTAAAACTTTATTTGATGACAAGCCCTGAATACCACATGAAGCGTTTATTAGCTGCAAACAGTGGGCCGATTTATCAAATGGGACGTTGCTTCCGTAATGAGGAAGCCGGTAGATATCATAATCCGGAATTTACGATGCTAGAATGGTATCGCCCTTGTTTTGATATGTACCGGTTGATGAATGAAGTCGATGATTTATTGCAAGAAGTGTTAGATTGTGAGGCTTCAGAGTCACTCTCTTATCAACAAGCATTCTTGCGTTATCTTGATATCGACCCTTTATCAGTAGATAAAGAGAAGTTGCGTGAAGTGGCCGCAAAACTGGATCTATCAAATATTGCCGATACTGAAGAAGATAAAGATACGTTACTTCAGTTGCTATTTGTTTCTGGGGTTGAACCTCATATCGGTTTAGAAAAGCCAACCTTTATCTACCATTTCCCTGCATCACAAGCCTCATTAGCTGAAATCAGCTCTGAAGATCATCGTGTAGCAGAGCGTTTTGAAGTCTATTTTAAAGGTGTTGAGTTAGCGAACGGATTTCGTGAATTAACGGATGCGCAAGAACAACGCCATCGCTTTGAACGTGATAATCGTCAACGTGTGGCAATGGGATTACCAGAGCAACCTATTGATGAGCGCTTTTTAGCCGCTCTTGAAGCAGGGTTACCTGCGTGTTCAGGTGTGGCTTTAGGGGTTGATCGCCTTATTATGCTAGCGTTGGGTGTTGAACGCCTTAGTGATGTTATTGCATTTCCTGTTTACAGGGCATAAGTGCGATATCGATAGTATTAAAAAGAGAGCCTTGGCTCTCTTTTATTTTTTAGATTTTCGGTTTTGTCTTCGTTTTTCTTCTGCTTCAAGCGCTTTTTCTTGAAACTTTGCAAACTTGTTTCCTGTTGCCTCTTTCATATAGCGATAATTAAGAAACCAGAACGTAATACACGAAAATAAAATAACCCACCAAATTAAAAGTAGCTTTAATGTAGAATTAACACCCAGCATTAAATGAAAACTAATTAAGACCATTAAGCTAACAAATATCGAGCTAAATAATCCTCCTGTAATTTGCGGCATATATTTTTTTTAAAGGGGTGATACTGATTAATGGCAAAATAATGGCCATAGAGAACAGTACGCCAAATGTGGCAAACATAATAATTGAGATAGGTTCATCAAAGCTTAGAAACCAATCCGTTATACCCAAAAAAGAAAAGGGGAATTTCTATCATAAAGCTGCCTCCCTACTAGGATAGAAAAGAGGAATATCTTTAAAATTAAAAATCAGTTTAAACAAGATATTGGGAAAAATATGTATTTCAGTATTATAGAGTGTGACGGATTGATTAAAAAAATTCACGTCTATCGGCAATACACTCTTCTAATTCTTTCGCTTGCATTGTAATAAGATGTAAATTTTTCCCACTGATAAGATCAGGGTATTTTTCAGCAATTATGAGTGATTTTTTTATTTGTGGTAAATAACTGATTAGCTAAATTAATTTTTTTGTTCTAATGCATCTACATGTAAATAGTGCTCTCTATTTTCAGCTAATTTTTCAAATAAGGCTTTCTCATGAACCATTGCTTTTTGTGTAATCACTATCAGCATGGGGATCAAATCGGCTTGTTTTTTTAATAAAACATCAATATTAGCGAAGGCTTTATAGCAATTATTTTTTTAATATCACCATATTATTATAAATCATGACTAACTGACGTATTAAAGAATACATCAAGATAAGAATAAAAATGATAAATATAAGCCATTCCATATATCAATTACCGAGGAAGAGAAGTGTTACTAAAATAAAGCGTTAGTATGCCGTTTTGATAATCCATAGGTATCACTAGAATGGAAAAGATAACAAAAAGGGCAATGATAACGATGATGGTTGCGTTACGACGAAAAGGACGCGCTTTGTTCCAACGCACAACATAATCTTGTGGTGATAAACCTAATAGATAATGAGGAGCACTGTGTGTGATAACAACTTCATCATTGATAGATTCTGCACTCCCTATCAATAAATAAGTCGTATCTGCTTCTAAGATATATTCCTTAAAACGTTTATTATTATATTCCAGATCTTGATGAGGATTGATACCAAGATGAACTAAAGGTTTATCAAGGGCAAGAATTTGAATTGATCCCGTATCATCTGCCATTGTGAAATTATTAATCTTCTTTTCACAGAGTGTTTGGTGATAGCTTTTTTTACCTTCTTTATTTGTAGATATGTCATATTCATAATAGATGTAGCCATAACACTCTTTTTGACCCAAGCGACTCATTAATTTCTTGCCCGCAGTTATCTTACCTTCAATTTCAACAAGCCCAATGGCTAAAGAGCGAATTTTTAGATGTCGCTAGAATTTTTTTGAAAAACGTAAAAAACGTTTTTTTCAGGTGTTCTTTTTGACGATTTTGGTAAACGAACATTAAAACGAAACTTAAAAAAGAATAATCTTTGGTCAATAAACAAGCTGAAGCTTAAACTCAATAATAAAAGGCTAATAAATACCGTGTTTATCAATGCCGAAAACTTAGACTCACCTTCCATTTGTAATTGCTGATAATTTTTTATCGCTTTTTCACCAATATTTCCAATATGATTTGAAATGCCATAGGAGAAGAGCAAAATGACAGCAAATGCAATACAAGAGATAAGATTAACAACAGAATCTTCACCGCTAAGATAAAGGTTATTTTCTCGTGAAAAAAATAGGTAATTTCCAGCAGCAAAAACGATCCCTAAAAAGGGAACAATACCTAAGTTGTTCTTCTTTTTTTGAGCGCGTTTACTGCGTAAAAAATAGATTAATGCACCTACAGCACAGCCGATAGAAAAATAAATTAACACTGCAATTTATCCTTAATGCGGTTATTTAAAATGAATTCCTTCAAACTTCATTTCTTCTTTGGGTATTTCTAGTAATTGCATATGTTCAAAGCGGAAAAGGCTTGCAATTAAGCTATCAGGAAACATCTCTATTGCGGTGTTGTAGTTAGTCGTTGCATCATTAAACCCTTCACGACGTTGAGCTATTTTATTTTCTACATCACTAATACCTGTTTGAAGTAGCGCTAATTGTTCACCTGAAATTAATGTCGGATAATTTTCAGCAAGGGCAATCATGCCTCGTAGTGCTGTATTCATCTCATTTGCTGCACTGATTTTTTCATTAATACTTTGTGCTTTAAAATAGCGTTGTCTTGCGTCACTTAATGCAATAAATACACTTTTTTCGTGTTCCATGGCTTTTCGAACGACTGCCATTAATTGAGGAATTTGGTCAGCTCTTTGTTTCAAAATAACATCAATATTCGCAAACTGATTATTGACTTGATTACGAGTCGTAATAAGAAGGTTGTAAATTGAGATCCCCCAACCGATAAAAATAACAATACTAACAAGTAAAATAATAGCTATTATTGCCATAGTAATCCCTTCCTCTAAATATTTTATAAATAGTGATAGCTAAATTAAAAAGTAATTATAATTTTTAATTAAATTATTAGAGTAAATTAGAGGAAGATGAAGGAATATACAATCAGAAAGGGCGCAATTATCGAGGATACTCGTCATACTTCAAGTTGCAGCGTTGTTGACTACATTCATTCGTACTAGTCACATACTTCTGTATGCTCCTAGCATCTCATTCATTTGTCGCCTAGCTGCATCTTGAATTATTTAGAGTATCTACTGGCTATACTCTAATAGCTACACATTGAATTATCTAGAATATCTACTTGTTAGACTGCAAGTTGCAGCGTTGTTGACTACATTCATTCGTACTAGTCACATACTTCTGTATGCTCCTAGCATCTCATTCATTTGTCGCCTAGCTGCACCTTGAATTATTTAAGCGTAAATAAAAAACGATGAGTTATTTAGCTTGTTTTTGTAAGAATTTAACGCCTAAATCAGGGAAGTCTGTAAAGACACCTTCAGCACCCGCTTGGTTATAAATGATGTCATAAAGCTGATCACCATCTTTTGCGTATTTAGGCAGTTTATCAATACGGACAGTAAACGGATGAATGGCCAGTTTATTCGCATGAGCATCGGCAGCCATACCGGTTAAGGTGATTTTTTCTGGCGTTGAATCTGTCTCAACTAACATATGATAATCAGGGCCGATAGCATCAGCATAAGTCGCAATTTCTTTCATTGCACCTGGCTTAAACATCCACTCATAGCTGTAGTTTGTCCATGTACCATCAGGTTGTTTCTCATAAGTCTCATTCCAGTCGGTATAAGCTATTAACTGAACAAGTTTTAGATCCATACCCATTTTGGGCATCAATTCTGTTTTGATGCGTTTTAGGTCGTTAGCATCGAAGGATTGCAGATAAACATTGTCAGTTTTTTTTGTATAACCATATTGTTTAAGTACTTCTAGCACTTTGGTAGTAATGTCTTTACCTTCTTGCTCATGGAACCAAGGTGCTTTAATTTCAGGGTAAATACCAATATCTTGGCCTGTTGATTTGTTTAGACCTTGGATAAATTCAATTTCTTCTTGGAAAGTATGTACACGGAAATCCGATTTGCCCATAGGGAAACGGTTTGGATAACTTTGGACTTTTTTACCGTCAACAATGTCAAAGCCTTCAGTAAATTTCAGCCCTTTAATTTCTTCAAGCGTAAAGTCGATAGCGTAATAACGACCATCTTTTCTTGCTCTATTAGGATAACGCTCAGCCACATCTGTTACACGATCAAGATAGTGATCATGTAAAACAACGAGTTCGTTGTCTTTGGTCATCACTAAGTCTTGTTCAAGATAATCTGCACCTTGGGCATACGCTAACGCTTTGGCAGGAAGTGTATGTTCAGGCAAATAACCACTTGCACCACGGTGAGCGATAACGACCTTATCACTTGCCGCTTGTGCGATTGCACTTAAAGATAGAGTTAAAAGAACGCCTGCAACTAACGGTTTTATTTTAAAAGATGTACTCATAAAGCTGCTCCATTTTAATTCTACGTACAATAAAGTTATGTACAGTTGGCAATAAAAAAGCCACATCAAAAGAAATGATGTGGCTTCGTTTTTAGAGATGAGATTTAATCAATTTCATAAATAATCAGTTAGCGATTATTCATATTTCTGAAGCATTTCACGTTTGTGTTTGGTTTCTGAAACCATCACGATAAGTAATAATACAACAGACAGCGCACTACCGCCGATCATGACCATAAAGCCACCATCCCAGCCGAAGTAGTCAACTGTGTAACCTACGATAGCACTTGCTGCAACAGAGCCCCCTAAGTAGCCGAATAGACCCGTAAAGCCTGCCGCTGTACCTGCTGCTTTTTTCGGTGCAAGCTCAAGCGCATGCAGACCAATCAACATAACAGGACCGTAGATTAAGAAACCGATAATTAACATACACGCCATATCAATATTCGGGTTACCCGCTGGGTTCATCCAGAATACGATAGTTGCGATTGTTACCAAGGTCATGAAGAACACGCCAGTCGCACCACGGTTACCTTTAAACACTTTATCTGACATCCAACCACATAACAGTGTGCCTGGAATACCCGCGTATTCGTATAAGAAGTAAGCCCATGATGATTTATCCATCGCGAAGTCTTTTACTTCACGCAGATAAGTTGGTGACCAGTCCAGCACGCCGTAGCGCAGTAAGTAAACGAACACGTTCGCGATTGCAATCATCCACAGAAGTTTGTTAGGGAACACATACTTCATAAAGATTTCTTTTGCAGTCAGTTCTTGCTCGTCTGTTTCTTTATAATCAGGTGGGTAGTCGTTTTTGTACTCTTCAATCGGTGGAAGACCACAAGATTGCGGGGTATCGCGCATTAATGCGAATGCAATCATTGCAACTAAAATTGCTGCAAATGCTGGCATATATAACGCTGCTTTCCAGTCGTTAAACCATGCCATACCTAATAAGAATAGTAATGGAGGTAAACCACCACCGACGTTATGCGCACAGTTCCAGATAGAAACGATACCGCCACGTTCTTTCTGTGACCACCAGTGCACCATGGTACGTCCACAAGGAGGCCAACCCATGCCTTGGAACCAACCACAAAGGAACAACAGAACGAACATTATCATAATGCTCGAAGTTGCCCATGGCACAAAGCCCATAAATAGCATCACTAAGGACGCTAAAATAAGACCTGCTGGTAAGAAATAACGAGGGTTAGCACGGTCAGAGAATGAGCCCATGATAAACTTAGAGAAACCATAAGCAATCGAGATCCCTGATAAAGCGAAACCGAGGTCACCTTTAGAAAACCCTTCTTCTACAAGATAAGGCATTGCTAACGCAAAGTTTTTTCTTACTAAATAATAAGCAGCGTAACCGAAGAAAATCCCCATAAAGATCTGCCAACGCAGACGACGATAGACAGGATCTATCTGCTCTTTTGGCAAACGCGCTTTATGTGGCGCAGGTCTAAACAGACTTAACATATTAGCCTCCGATGGCTTTATTTTAATATGTTGATATTAAATAATGACAAAACGAACAATGAAGTTATCAAAAAACTTTCTTTAACGAACTTAATAGTAAACTTATACAATCAAATTTACTGTGAGGTATTACTCAGTTGTCGAATAATTTTTCAAGATGTGCAATTTTGAGTGATATGTTAACTTTATCAAATACTTTTTGTTAAATAATTTGTGATTGGTATCACATATGTGGTTTTAATTTTTCACTCGTGAGCGTTTCTCTTTCGTTTTTGCTCATTATCAAACATTAACCACATTTTTTGTGTATCTTATACACTATAATTAACGCTAAAGAATAATTAAGCGTTTGCTGAATGTAATGTGAGAGGGCATCTCTATGATGAGCGGTTCACCAGTGACAGAAACTGATGTCATTATTATTGGCGGGGGAGCAACCGGTGCAGGCATGGCAAGAGACTGTGCACGCCGTGGATTACGTTGTGTCCTGCTAGAAAGACATGATATTGCAACCGGTGCAACCGGTCGAAATCATGGATTGTTACACAGTGGTGCGCGTTATGCAGTAACAGATCCAGAGTCAGCGCGTGAATGTATTGAAGAAAACATGATTTTAAAACGGGTCGCTCGTCATTGTGTCGAAAAAACGGATGGCCTTTTTATTACTCTTCCTGAAGATTCTTTAGAGTTTCAACAGACCTTTATTCAATCTTGCCAAGCTGCAGGTATTGATGCTCAAGCGATTTCACCCGAAGAAGCTATTCGCTTAGAGCCATCTGTTAATCCGAATTTGATCGGCGCAGTTAAAGTACCAGATGGTACTGTCGATCCTTTCCGCTTAACTGCTGCAAATATGTTAGATGCCCGTGAACATGGCGCTCAAGTACTGACTTATCATGAAGTCGTTGGGCTTATTCGTGAAGGCGATCGTGTTAAAGGCGTGAAAGTTTACGACCATCAAACGAAAAATTTGTATGAAATTCGCGCACAAATAGTTGCAAATGCGGGGGGGATTTGGGGACAAAAAATCGCTGAGTATGGCGAGTTAAAAGTGCGTATGTTCCCAGCCAAAGGGGCGTTGTTGATTTTGGGTCATCGTATTAACAATATGGTGATCAACCGCTGTCGTAAACCAGCTGATGCTGATATTTTAGTACCTGGCGATACTATTTCATTGATTGGTACAACATCAACTCGCGTACCTTATGATGAAATCGACAATATGTATGTTACCCCTGAAGAAGTCGATATTCTTATCCGTGAAGGTTCAATGTTAGCGCCAAAACTGGCTCAAACTCGAATTTTACGTGCCTATGCTGGTGTGCGTCCTTTAGTTGCAAGTGATGATGATCCTTCTGGTCGTAATGTTAGCCGTGGGATTGTTTTACTCGACCATGCACAACGTGATGGATTAGAAGGTTTTATTACTATTACTGGCGGTAAATTAATGACTTACCGTTTAATGGCTGAATGGGCAACAGATAAAATCTGCGAAAAATTAAATGTCTCTGCTAAATGTACAACCGCAGAAGAAGCCTTACCTGGCTCCCGCCAATCAGCAGAGCAAGCATTACGTAGCGTTGTTTCATTACCTGCGCCAATTCGTGGTTCTGCGGTTTATCGCCACGGTGATTTGGCGAATAAATTATTGAGCAATGAACGTAGCGATAAGAGTTTAGTTTGTGAATGTGAAGCCGTTACCGCTGGGGAAGTTCGCTATGCTGTTAACTCTTTAACCGTCAATAACTTACTTGATTTACGACGCCGTACTCGTGTGGGGATGGGAACATGCCAAGGTGAGCTTTGCGCTTGTCGTGCAGCGGGTTTATTAAATCGTTTACAAGTCACGACGCCTCACGAGTCAGAACAACAGCTTGCTCATTTCTTAAATGAGCGCTGGAAAGGTATTCGCCCCATCGCTTGGGGTAATGCGTTACGTGAAAGTGAATTCACCAGTTGGGTTTATCAAGGTTTATGTGGTTTAGATGCTGATATGATAGAAAACGCAGCTCCAGCGGAGGCAGATAATGAAATTTGACGTCATCATTATAGGTAGCGGGCTAGCAGGTTTAACCGCAGGTATTCGTCTTGCTGAAGCCGGCAAGTCTTGCGCAATTATCAGTAATGGTCAAAGTGCACTACATTTTTCATCAGGTTCGTTAGATTTGTTAACTCATCTTCCTGATGGTTCGTTAGTGACTCAACCTAAAAAAGCGTTGACAGCATTGGCGGAGCTTGCTCCTAAGCATCCTTATAGCCGAATGGGGGATATTCAGGTTTCAGCCTTAATTGAACAAGCCCAAGCATTATTATCCAGTACAAAAGGTCTTGAATATCAAGGTAATGGTGATGAAAACCATTATCGTATTACACCTGTTGGGCGTTCACGTATGAGCTGGATGAGTCCAAAACGTGTACCAACTCATGGTATTGATCAAGCATTGCCATGGAAAAAGCTGGCTGTTGTTGGCATTGAAGGCTTTTTGGATTTTCAGCCACAATTTGCAAGTAATACGCTGAATGAGCAAGGTGTAGAGTCTATTCCTTATCATATTCACTTACCGCTATTAGACAGATTACGTGATAACCCAAGTGAATTTAGAGCTGTCAATATTGCGCGCTATTTAGATAAGCCTGAAAATACGAAAGCATTAGCGGAAGAGCTGAAAAAGCATATCGATGATAGTGTTGAAGCCGTTATTTTACCTGCGTGTATCGGACTGGATGCCGAAGAGCCGGTGACGCTACTTCAAGAGCTTGTGGGCAAGCCTATCTGTTTATTACCAACATTGCCGCCATCACTATTAGGTATTCGCTTACATCAAGCGTTAAAGCAGCGTTTCCAAAAAGCTGGCGGTTTAATTATGCCTGGCGATCGTGCAGAACAAGTTGATTTAATTGGTAATAAAGTTACAGGTATTCATACTCGAAACCACACTGATATTCCTATTCGTAGTGAGCATGTTGTATTGGCAACAGGTAGTTTCTTCAATAATGGATTAATTGCAGAGTTTGATCGTGTTTATGAACCTTTGATGGAACTTGATTTGCTAGAGACATTACCACGCAATGAGTGGACACAAGTCAATGTCTTTGCAAAACAGCCTTATATGCGATTTGGTGTCGATACAGATAGCCAATTAAGACCGATGAAATATGGCGAAGTCTTAGAGAATGTTTACGCCATAGGTGCTGTATTAGGTGGGTTTGATCCCTTAAATGAAGGTTGTGGCGCAGGTGTTTCAATGATCAGTGCACTTTATGCTGCACAACAAATTTTACAGCACAATAAATCAGAACAGACCACATCTGCGGTTGTGGAGGCAGCACAATGAGTTTACATGATAACAGTTTTGAAGCGTGTATTAAGTGTACGGTTTGTACGACTTACTGCCCAGTTGCAAAAGTAAATCCTCTTTATCCTGGTCCTAAACAAGCGGGCCCTGATGGTGAGCGTTTACGTTTAAAAGATCCAATGCTCTATGATGAAGCATTGAAATATTGCACTAACTGTAAGCGTTGTGAAGTTGCTTGTCCGTCAGATGTGAAGATTGGTGACATCATTTCGCGTGCGAAACTGAACTACAATACAAAAACACCAAAACTTCGTGATGCTATTTTAAGTCATACTGATTTAATGGGAACATTATCAACGCCAATGGCGCCGATAGTAAATACTATTACAGGATTAAAACCTGTTCGTCAGATCTTGGATAAAGCACTTAAAATCGACCATCGACGTGAATTACCAAAATACTCTTTTGGTACATTTAGAACATGGATGAAAAAACAGGTTGAAGAACAGGCACGTTTTAAAGATCAAGTTGCCTTCTTTCATGGTTGTTATGCGAATTATAACCACCCACAATTAGGGAAAGATTTAGTTAAAGTATTCAACAAAATGGAGATTGGTGTTCAGTTATTGAAACGCGAAAAATGCTGTGGTGTTGCATTAATTGCGAATGGTTTTGTTAAACAAGCTAAAAAACAAGCCGCTGTAAACCTTGAATCTTTGACAGAAAAAATTGTTGAAAACAATATTCCTGTTGTTGCCACATCATCAACCTGTACTTTCACTATTCGTGATGAATATGAACATATTCTCGATATTGATACATCAAAAGTACGTGAAAATATTGAATTAGCGACACGTTATATTTATCGCTTATTAGAAGAAGGTCGTGAATTACCACTGAAACATACTCCACTAAAAGTGGTGTATCACACACCTTGTCATATGGAAAAAATGGGATGGGCTGCATATTCTATTGATTTAATTAAACGTATCCCTGGTGTTGAGGTCATTGTTTTAGATTCTCAATGTTGTGGTATTGCAGGAACTTATGGTTTTAAATCTGAAAACTACGATGTTGCTCAAGGTATTGGCGCAGGTTTATTCCGTCAAATTGAAGAGAGTGGCTGTGATTTGGTGATCACAGACTGTGAAACCTGTAAATGGCAAATTGAGATGTCAACGACGAAAAAATGTGAACACCCCATTAGTTTATTGGCAAGAGCATTATAAGTATTACCTATAAGATAATAAAAAAGTAATTGATTACTAAGATAACAAGCAGATAGGGAGTAAAAGAGGATCTTTTATTCCCTTTTTTTATATTCAATAAAAAAGATGTGAAATATAAGATAATAAGGAAATGACCTATCCCTAATATTGTGACGCACTGATTATGTAAATACTCTTATTTTTAATGAGAGATATAGGTGTTTTGATAAAGCCAAATATTTTGGATCTTTTTAAGTGTAATATTTTGCCCATCAACCAGCGAAAGCGCTTGTTTTCCCGCCTCGTTAATAATTGGAATATCTAATGCATGAGCTAATACGGTTGTATTAGACAGTGGATTCCCATGACTTAATAAAATACCTTTGATTTTGTTGGTATCAAGAGCCATTAATGTAGAGGGATGAAGCTGTTTTGTGACGAGAATTGCGTTTGTATATGGGGAGTGTGTGACAGGCGTAGGCGCTGAAGTTAAATAGCGTAGTAATCGAGATAAAATATCATCTAAATCACTTTCACGAGCACGCATATTATCATCATCCATTTGCGCATAAGTATCTATTAAATCAATGAAGGTCTGCTGTAAGGCAAATTCAGCATTACAGTGATGTTTGCTTATCATGCTACAGACAGTCAGTTGTAATTCGGCATTTTCTAATAAGAAACGGTGACTAGAAAAAATATGGGCATTTTGTTCTCCAATTTTGCGCTCTGCAGCTTCAGTTAACCAGTCGATATCCTTTTTGGAGCGCTCGATCGCTTTCACAAAACGTTTTTGCTCTTCAAGTAATAAATGAGAGGATATCTTTTTACGAGGGATCACAAAACGATGATAAGGATATAGCCAAACAGGCGCGGTGATCACTCTGACAGGTTCGTAATGTGTATTTTTAGGGTGAATATTAAAATGAGAAAAATTTTCGCTTAATCGCCGTTTTTTAATTATCACGGTTTTATGCGCTGCTTTTTCGGCTTCTTCAAGCGAAGCTCCTAATGCAATGCTATTGGCGGCAGCCAAGGTGCCTTCTACAATCGGTGCCGAACTTAATGTGACGTTAGTGGCAACGTTATGCTCAAGATTAGCGATAGCGAGTGCTGCATTTTGTGCGGAATGATAACTATCGAGTAAAACGAGTACACCTTGTTTGCTATAACATTTTTTAATTGTTGTAAGTATCGTTTCGGGTAACACTTCATGAGAAAGATCAGAGGGGGTTTGATAGTTGGTCGCAATGGCTATTTTTACTTGGTGATTTACAGTCTGATTAACGAGTTCTTTAATCCCATTGGCGAGTGTAAGACTCTTTGAAACTAATACGATACTGACCATAAAGCACCTTTTTTGTAAATACAAACAGGGAGATAAACACTCCCTGTTTACTCAGGCTTTAATAAAGCCATTCCCGCCCTAATTGGTCGGCAGTTAAAATCGCGGCATAAACTTTATCGGAATCGACGTCAAATGGCATGTTGTAAATTGTCTCACCTTCAGCACAACTTAACTCAGCAACCGCCATGATTTTTTCATTTAATTCATCGCCAGTGGCATTAATACCTAGCTCTTCTAACGTGACGGGTAGACCGACTAAAACACAGAAATCAAGGAACTCTTCTAACTCTTCTAATGGACTATTTTCTAACACTAACTGGACTAATGTACCAAAAGCGACTTTTTCACCGTGATACATGTTGTGACACTCTTCTAATGCCGTAAACCCATTGTGGATAGCATGAGCAGCGGCAAGACCTGCACTTTCAAATCCAATACCACTTAAAAAGGTATTAGCTTCAATAATATTTTCTACCGCACTTGTACAAACACCTCGGCTGACAGCGAGTTTAGCTTTGTATCCATCTTCTAATAACGTGTTATAGCAAAGTTCTGCAAGGGCAAGCGCCGCGAGCGTTGAACGCCCCCCAGCCATAGTCTGTTTTTGGGCATGACTGCAGGCTCTTGCTTCAAAGTAGGTTGCTAAAGCATCTCCCATTCCTGCCACCAATAAACGCGCGGGTGCAGAAGCGATGATATTCGTATCCATTACAACCACGTCGGGATTTGTTGGATAGAAAAGGTAACTATCGAATGCGACTAATTCAGTATAAATAACAGAAAGAGCACTTGTGGGGGCGTCAGTAGAAGCAATGGTTGGGGAGATAACAACAGGAAGTTGGCATTTATAAGCAACAGCTTTAGCTGTATCAAGTGTTTTACCGCCCCCAACGCCGATGATCACAAGAGAGGCTTGTGCTTTTGCTAGTTCAGATAGTCGATTGATTTCGTTGTGTGTACATTCACCATTAAAAAGCTCAAAGTGTCCATTAACTTCATACTGAGACATACTATCTTTAACGGTACTACCGACGAGATCCATAACAAATTTGTCAGCAATAATCAGTGCTCTATCACCAAAAGGCTTTGCGTACTTACCAATGTGATATAGCGCGTCTGGTCCTTGAATATATTTAGCGGGGGATTGAATAACTTTTAACATAATAGACTCCTACTATTCGCAAAAGAGAGTAAAAAATCCTTATGGTGAAACTCGTCATCCAACTGACATATAACAATATGGAGATGTTTCAAGAATACATTAACAGTTTAATGGATGAACAAAATAATTTATTGTAAATAATTAAGGCTTTTTATATTAGCATGTGAAAAATATCCTAATACTGATATTTAAGTCATATTTTGTGAATTGTTTAACTAATCATGCTAATTAATTGCTATATGAAATATTTACGTAAAATAATAAATTTTCTCAGTCGGAATAAAGCTTCATAAAATTGGCTTATGAAGCTTTATTATTTGAATTATGACATTAATATCATTATTTTTTTGCGAGGAGAGACAGATTATGAGTGAATTTCAGCATAATCTTGTTTTTGATTTTCTTGTGCGAAAAAATAGCGCAAAATAAAATTCAATAAAATTCCATAAGCCGGCAAGAAAAACAGCATACAAATGGTTAATTTGAATGCATAGTCGACTAAGGCAATTTCAACCCAATTCGCCGCCATAAATTCATCTGTACTGCGATAAAAGGCAATAAAGAAGAAGGCAAGCGTATCAAGTAAATTACCAAAGAACATTGCTGCACTTGGTGCTACCCACCATTTCTGTTGTTGTCTTAAACGATTAAAAACAGACACATCCATAATTTGACCTAACACATAAGCCATAAAGCTAGCTGTCGCAATTCTTGCCACCATAATATTAAAGTCAGCTAATGAGGCAAATCCCTGCCAACTGCCTTGGAAAAAGAGCGTTGAGATCAGGTAAGAAATCGTTAATGCAGGTAGCATAACGGCGGTAATAATGCGTCTGGCAAGTGGTGCACCGTAAATACGTACCGTTAAATCTGTTGCCAGAAAAATAAACGGAAAGGTAAAGGCACCCCAAGTGGTATGGAAACCAAAAATGGAGATGGGTAATTGTACAAGATAGTTACTAGAAGTAATTATCAGGATATGGAACAGAGAAAGCCATAACAGTGCCACCGCTTTTTGGCGGGGAGTAAACGTATACATAAATTGTACCTTTTTAGTGATTGGGGTGAGGGAACCCAATAAAACAGTGATTTCTCTCTTAGATGAGAGGATGCGCATAATACGCCTGTTGCGCAACAAAAGCAAAGGTTAGCGAAAAA
>NZ_MIIZ01001032.1:0-1223 GCF_001743005.1 Shigella sp. FC1967
TTTTTTGAGGAGTTTTATCCCGAGGGTTTAGCTTTCCAATACACATCAATAGCAAGCGCTGTTCCTGTAAAGTTAGTTTGTAACTAGCTTCAATCAACGCATTGGATTTATATGCTATTAGTTCAGACATGTCGCTTCCTACTTAATGGGATAGACAAAAAATTAGTCTATCCCTACATTAAAGGCAAGTCTTTTATTTTGTCTATGCCTAATTTGTGAGTATTACCGTAAATTTCTATGCCTATTACCGTAAATTTCTATGCCTATTACCGTAAATTTCTATGCCTATTACCGTAAATTTCTATGCCTATTGGTATTTTTTTTATTATAAAACAATATGGTACATATAGATAAAACAAGGTTTAAAAACATAAAACAATTTAAAACAGAAAAGCCCTGTGGATAAATCAGCTCAACCTGTCAGATACATCACGTTTTCCCTTATTCAAGAGGATATCGCAAACAGCGTTTGCTACTTTTCAAAACATATTTCCAAATCAAGGTAGCTCCCCCGCATTGCGGGGGCATATCGCTGACAGAATCTTTTGTCTCCGACCATCAAACTACTGAACCGATGATTTTTCGTGCAATTAAGTTCGCTACGCTCACGGCTCAGTCAGAATGGTGTTGTATGAGCCTGTAAGCGACTTTCTTTACTCATAACGATGAATTCCATATCCAAAGCATTAAAGCCACTCCTGATTCGTTCTGTGGCTTTTTATTGCTATAAACGATATTGCAGTAAGACTGTATTTTACATTCTCAGACATAATTGCAGAATTTATGATGCCATTTAGAAAACGATTCATGTGACTTTCAAAATACAGTTTTTCAAAAGAACAAATGCAGAACTAGGAATGGAGGCGGTTAAAAATCAAGCGATCTGTCACACAGACGACAACCTTTCGCTGAGTTTTAACTAAAAAAACTTTAAAATCAAAATGCTATAACATTCCAGTGCTCGCTAAATATCGATATTGACGATGATAAAAGAATTTGAATAGTAGAAATAATGTTATTTAAATCATTATTTATCAAATGGATAAACGAAAAGTTGATGTTTGTAAGACATAAAGCTGAAAGGTCTACGTCTGCAAGACAACGGGTTCATTACCGAGTTTAAAACCAATTTTTCATTTTCAGACCAGAATGAGTGCTGACACTTGTCGGTTGAAATTGGTTTAACCGTTCTGAATTCAGGTCCGACGTCTGACCCACAGTTT
>NZ_MIIZ01001033.1:0-1211 GCF_001743005.1 Shigella sp. FC1967
CTAAGATCATGCCCAAAATAATGGGTGATATTGGGAATTTTCGTTCTTGAAGGAAATAGCCTATAACGCCCATGACTAACATAACAACAATAGAAGACATCGTATTTGTGATTGCGTAAGAGCCTACGATACTAAATAAAATAATTGCTGGATAAATAATTGCATTATCGATAGCAACGAGCTTCTTCAATAGATTGACAACAATAAAAGCAATCGGTAATAAAATTAGATTAGCAATAAAGAAAATAATAAAAACAGCATACAGTTTATCAGGATTGAATAAAAATAGTGTTGGTCCCGGTTGCATATCTTTCATATATAATACACCGATAATAATTGCAGCCGCAGAATCGCCAGGAATACCAAATACTAAAGATGGGATCCAGCTTCCAGCTAAGCTTGCATTATTACTGGCTGAAGCATCAACAATACCTTCTTCAGAGCCATGACCATATTTCTCTGGCTTTTTGGAGAGTTTCTTTGAAACAGCATAAGAGATCCATGCTGCAATATCGGCGCCAGCACCGGGTAAAGCACCTATTAATGTTCCTATTATTCCGCTACGGAAAATCCCCCCCCTTACGCTGACGAACAACCCCGCCAATGCCTTTAAAAATATTGTAAGAGTTATTTTCGACATTCACTTCACTCAGTGTGATTTGTTTTTCTTTCCAACGCTCAACGTAATATTTAATTGCTCCCGAAATTGCAAATAATCCTATCATTGCTGGAATAAAGCTTACGCCTTGCATTAGAGAGACTTCACCGAAGGTAAAGCGTGCTTGCCCCGTAAATTCATCATAACCAATAGTGGCTAAAGCAATACCAAAGAACAGTGCTAATAAGCTTTTTCTAATATGTGAACCTGAAACAATAGTTGCACAGCTAAGCCCAATTAAAGATAGCCACATATATTCATAAGAGCTAAATTTTAAAGCAAACTCAGCTAAAATTGGCGCTGTTGACGCTAATATAATCGTACCAATAACACCACCAATGACAGAGCTTGTTAATGACATACCTAATACACGGTTTGTTTTACCCTCTTTAACTAAGGTGTGTGCATCATTGGTATAAGCTGCCGACGCAGGTGTACCCGGAATATTTAATAAGACATACCTAATACACGGTTTGTTTTACCCTCTTTAACTAAGGTGTGTGCATCATTGGTATAAGCTGCCGACGCAGGTGTACCCGGAATATTTAATAAG
>NZ_MIIZ01001034.1:0-1206 GCF_001743005.1 Shigella sp. FC1967
TTTTTCAGGTCATCTTCAATATCACGAGTACGAGCATCTAATGCTGATGCGTTAGCTGGTGCTGCTTCTTGTGCACAACGAACGGCTTCTTCACCGGCAAGACGACCGAATACAACCAGCTCTGCCAGTGAGTTAGAACCTAAACGGTTAGCACCGTGTAAGCCAACAGATGAACATTCACCCACAGCAAACAGACCTTTAATACGCGTCTCAGTTTGTTGGTTAGTTTCGATACCACCCATAGTGTAGTGAGCAGTAGGACGAACAGGGATAGGTTCATTTACAGGGTCAACACCCACATACGCTTTTGCCAGTTCACAAATAAATGGCAGACGTTCATGAAGTTTTTTCGCACCCAGATGACGTAAGTCAAGATGAACAACGTCACCACGGTGAGTTTTAATGGTACGACCTGCGCGCCACTCATGCCAGAAAGCTTGAGAAACTTTATCGCGAGGACCTAATTCCATGTATTTATTTTCTGGTTTACCTAATGGTGTTTCTGGTCCTAGACCGTAATCTTGTAGATAACGATAGCCATCTTTATTGACCAGAATACCACCTTCACCACGACAACCTTCGGTCATCAGGATACCTGAACCGGGCAGACCTGTTGGGTGATATTGAACAAATTCCATATCACGCAGTGGAACGCCATGACGTAAAGCGATACCCATACCATCACCCGTAACAATACCGCCATTGGTATTGAAACGATAAACACGTCCAGCACCACCCGTTGCCATAATGACTGCATTAGCACGAATTTGAACTTTCGTCCCTTCCATCATATTAATCGCAACAAGACCACGAGCGTGACCTTCATCAACAAGAATATCCAGAACAAAGTGTTCGTCGAAACGTTGAATTTGTGGGTATTTTAAGGATGTTTGGAACAGGGTATGTAGCATATGGAAGCCGGTTTTATCGGCTGCGAACCAGGTCCGTTCGATCTTCATCCCACCAAAACGTCGGACGTTGACTGACCCGTCTTCTTTACGGCTCCAAGGACAGCCCCAGAGTTCTAGTTGAGTCATCTCTGTTGGACAATGCTCAACGAAGTAATCTACGACATCCTGTTCACACAACCAGTCACCGCCTGAAACGGTATCATTGAAGTGGAAATCATAGGAGTCGTGAGCCTGAGTCACTGCTGCTGATCCGCCTTCTGCTGCCACAGTGTGGCTACGCATTGGGTAAACTTTT
>NZ_MIIZ01001035.1:0-1197 GCF_001743005.1 Shigella sp. FC1967
GATCGTGGACCAGATACGCTGTGAGTTGTAGATGCAGGTCATACACGACGACCGGCTCCAGCCAAGGCGATAAGGGACTGGGGCCAGGATGCGGTGACGCTCGATTACTTCCCATACCTCCTCCTCAGTCCAATGAAGAACGGGCCTCCAGGCATCAACTAACCGTGCAGTCTTCCCATATCTTCTGTCACAGGCATGAGCCTCAAGCTGGTTGTACTTGGATCTGTTTGCACTTTCCTCCCGGCGCTCACCAGTGATGAAAAGGATCTTCTTCCCCTTGAAGCGCTCCTGGTTATTAAGAGCTCTGCGGCCAACATCAATCTTCAAGGCTGATGAGCACCACCTTGTTTGGAGTGATGGCGATTGCTGAGGGAAACGAAGGCGCGTACCAGGCTTAGAGCGCTTATGGTCTCTAGGCAGCACCAGAAGCCCCTCAGGCGTCTCTACACGATGGGGGTGGCTATAGGCATTGTCTTTGAGCATTTCGCCCTCAAAACCGCCCTCAAGCCACGAGAAGTACATTGGGATACCCAGTTCTTCCCCGAGCTGACGACAGTAATCACGCATGAAGGCCCAATCCATCAACGAACTGCCTTCCTGACCATCAACATCATGGTGCCAGAACTCCACCTTTGACTTATCAACACCCATGTCCACCAGCCGCAAGTACGCAGCAATCGAGTCTTTGCCTCCAGACAGGCAAACAATTATGTGATCGTACAAACTCAGGTCCACATCCGGAGCGGAGAAGTACGTTGTTCTATCGTCACAACGCTGCCTGGAAGATATGCCGGTAAGAACCGACTCCAGTGATGGCAACACCACCTGGTCATCGAACAAATCTCCTTGGTTTTCTCGTCTCAACATAAGTCGCTCTTTTTTCTTTACTGGGTTGTTTTTATGATTTACAGTATTATAAAATGATACTGTAAAAAGTAAAGTTTTCAGAACGACCAATCACTCAGGAGAAATTGATAAGCACCAGAAAGCAATCTAAAGGTGGTTTTTCGGTGAGGTTGGTTCAGGGGCAACCTGCCGCTGCTGATTGAAAATCATCAAGAAGTGGCTTTTTGGTGGGGTTACGGTTTGAAGGGGTGAATATGTGGGAACGTTGCACGGTTAAAGGGGGCCGCACATGAAAACGATAAAGCGGTTCATCGTATGGGTGAATTACGGTCTTGAGGGTTGGAGCATTTT
>NZ_MIIZ01001036.1:0-1195 GCF_001743005.1 Shigella sp. FC1967
CACCACGCCTTGGGGGTGATGAAAATGAGAATGATGAATAGAGTAAAGTAATAATTAAATAGATGATGTATTGTTTTTTTTTCATATTTAAGATTTTTATTATTGAGCTATTGACAATTGATTTCTTTTTTTATCAACGCTTTTTGCTTATCACTAGCGTTTATTTCATAATCAAACTGGCATTGTTTATCGTCTCTCAGCTTTACTTTTATTAATCCATTATCAGGGATGCCAGAAAGGAAAATAATATTATTTTCTGTTACTAATCCTTGTGAAATAATGTTATTTTTTCTATCCAATACAATAACTTTTGATGCGAAAGGGAGAGGCGTTTTTGATTTAAAAATAACACGGTAGCCCATTTTCATTGGGAAAATAACTTTAGGTATTGCACCAAATGTAGGAATAACATTTTTACTATAATATTCAGTTTCAACGGATGAAGGAAGTGATTCAGCATTTAGCTGGATCCTATTTATTTGATAAGGTGCTATATTACTTAAAATTAAATTACCCAAAATATCTGTTTCCAAATTTGATGAAGATGATGTTTTAATACCAGTAATGCCTTGTGTATTCACTAATGCAAAGGTCTTACCTAAACGAGGGGCTAGAGTAACACCTTCTGAATGAAGCACTAATGCACCATTAACTGCAAAATTTAAGTTGTAATTATCTTCTGACTTATTTCCAGAGAAAAGGAAGATTGATAATTATTTTGATAACGTGTATGCATAGAAAATTGATCAAATTTTCTTTTAGGATGATGTGCATACTGATAGTTTACTGAATACCCTAAATTATTATTAAGTAATGTTCCTCCAATATTTGTACTGCTTGCATAACGGTTATTATTTACTTGATAATCTGTTTGGTTATTGAACCAATGATGATGTGTATTATTTCCTATCGGAATATTAAAAATTAAATGAAAGATAGTGTTCTGAATAATATCTTTTCTTTTTTAAAATCATATTTTAAATTATAATTTATTTTATTTATTGAAGATGAAAAGGATGTTCCAGTTTCAAATGTTTTAGATGAATTATGATAGGATTTATCATGGTAGTGTAAAGATAAATAACCTAGTTTATTAATGCCTTTAGATAAAAAGAATGAATAATTTCTTTTTTATCTTTTTTTTCTTACTAAAAAATTTATCTAAATAAATGATAGAATTGATATTCATGGACGT
>NZ_MIIZ01001037.1:0-1186 GCF_001743005.1 Shigella sp. FC1967
CCCATCGCACCAGTAACATGAGGTGCTGCCATTGATGTACCACTAAAGGTATCCCAACCAGCATTTCCGTCTTCATCGACAACTGATGAATAAATGAAACGACCGGGTGCAACCACCGTCCACCATTTCGCATTCCCTGCTTCATTAAAGATTTTTTCTAATTCATAACCTGACTTGTCCTCATTCTGTTTAAGACCTGCCACTGCAATCCAATGTTTTTCTGCTTCAGGATTAAAGTAAGGATAGAGAGGACGATAATAAGGCTGAGCAAAGTCGCGGTTACCCGTGGTAAAGACCTGAACAACATTCGTACCTTTTACTGCGTCATAAGCAGCATCAACAAAGGATGGTTTATCGCCATAAACTTTTTTAAAGTAGAAATATTCGTATTCTGTTTGCGCAGTAGTGTCTACTGGCATATGTTCAGTAGTATCACCGCCATCAGGGCCTTTTGTCGGAACGGTATTAATAATTCGTGGGTTGGTTCCCCAGCTATTATTAATGACCTGAGCGCCAGCATCGACCATCGCTTTCCAACCAGTATAGAAATAGGTGTAATCTTGGTAAGGTCCGTAGTTATTGCTATCTGTTGCCCCCGTATTTCCTAAATAAACATCAGCCCCCCATGCAACTCCATGCATGCCATTACCGTCACGACTTGCGCCTACCGTGCCTGTAACGTGTGTTCCGTGTGTATCATTCACACCTTTGATCCAGCCACCGTCAACATCAAAGGCTTGATCTTTTTCATAATGTCCCCCCATTTTTTGAGGGTAACGCATACCTGTTGAACCATATTGACCCTTGGCTTTAACTGCGTGGAAGCGCGCGTCATTTAATTCTGGATGTGATAATAATGCACCTGAGTCCATTACACCGATTTTCACACCTTGCCCATGAAAACCAAGCGCATAAGCACTAGAAGCATTCATCGCAGCAAGTCCCCAGTCTTTTTGATACTCTTGGCTTTCCCAACTTTTTATATCTCCTAATTGCCCAGCTTCTGAATATGCTACGGAATATCCAGAAAAAAAGAAAGTGCTGATGCAACAATGGAAAGTTGAAATATATTATTATTTTTTTTTATTCATTTTTGTGATGACTTAAAACTATTTCGTTGTTCATTCTGTACCTTCAGTTATATTAAAATTTAATAACATTAATTAAGGAGCAAAAATAAAAGACG
>NZ_MIIZ01001038.1:0-1186 GCF_001743005.1 Shigella sp. FC1967
GATAATACGTGTTCGTTTTTTCTCTGCTTTATGGGAATACCATAATAATAATAGTGCTAAAGCAAACACAATATAACTATCAAAATAATGAAAAACAAAAAAGAAACTCCTTAAGATTATCTCCATTAATAGTATCTAGCCCCTGTTATCATCAGTGTAACCTTATTATTTTTTTCTTTGTTGTTATCATACAAAAAAGCACGTTATTAACGTGGCTCTAGATCATCTATTATTGTGAGACTATTCTACTTTCGCTGTCGCACTTTGTGTTTGATGCATATAAACATCCATTTGTGGGAATGGAATACCAATATTATTCGCATCTAATGTGCGTTTAAAATCTTCCATCAGATCCCAATAAACAGGCCATGCATCACCATTAGTTGTCCAAACACGAACTACAAAGTTTAATGAAGACGGTGCCATTTCATGTAAACGGATAGTGACGCCTTTATCATGTTGAATACGTTTATCTTTAGCAACAACATCACCTAGGACTTGTTTCACTTTATCAATATCAGCATCATAAGCCACACCAACAATAATTTGTGTACGGCGATTAGGCTCGCGGCTTAAGTTGATTACTTCACTACTGATAATTTTACTATTTGGAATAACAATTATTCTGTCATCTGCTGAACGTAATGTGGTAGAAAAAATCTGCACATCTTTCACGGTACCTTCGACAGAACCAATCATCACATATTCATCTGTACGTATTGGACGGAAAATAACAATCAGTACACCAGCAGCAAAATTAGACAGTGAACCTTGTAATGCTAAACCGACAGCTAAACCAGCGGCACCCAATACAGCGATAACAGATGCTGTTTGAACCCCTAATCGCCCTAATACTGCAATTAAGGTAAAAGCAACAACGGTATAACGAACTAAAACAGACAAAAATGTCACGACGGTAGCATCAATGTGGCGCAGCGTTAAAACTCTTGCGACACCTTTACCAATCATTTTTGACACAAAAAGACCAACGAACAGTATCAAGAATGCAGCAATAATATTCACAGCATACTGAATAAAGAGATCCTGATTTGCCACAAACCAACCTGTTGCTTCATCTAAACTAGCCGGTAATTCATTCATTAGACCACCTTTTAAACTTAAAAACGTAATGAAAAGAATAGTAATTCAATAGTGTATTGTGGCAGATTTATTCAAAAAATAATAT
>NZ_MIIZ01001039.1:0-1185 GCF_001743005.1 Shigella sp. FC1967
GGAAAAGTCAATGCTTAAAAGAAAAATGCTAGTTAAAACCGTATTTGCTGTATCAGTTTTATCACTGAGTAGTATTGCTTCGGCGGCTACTGTTGTTAATGGTGGTAAAATTAATTTTACGGGTCAAATAGTGAATGCAGCATGTGCTGTTAGCGCAAAATCAATGAATCAAACAATCAATATTGGTCAATATCGAACCGCTCAATTTGATAGTGTCGGAAAAACTGTTGGAAATACGGATTTTTCGATTGATTTAGAAGAGTGTGATACGACGGTTGCAAAAAATGCCTCTGCATCGTTTTCAGGCGTTAGCGATTCAAATGACAAAACAGTATTAGCAGTCAGTAATATCACAACGGGTGGTGCAGGCGCAGCTACTGGCGTGGGTATTGAGATCGCCGATCATACCGGTAAGGTTTTATCACCAGATGGTTCTGTATTCTCTACGGCTAAGCAACTAATTGACGGTGCTAACACGTTGAATTTTGTTGCTCGCTATAAATCAACATTAGATACAGTAACACCGGGTCAGGCTGATGCCAATGTGACTTTCAGAATGCAATATGAATAAGTCTAATTAGTTTATTGAGAAGTATGGCCTGATAAAGGTCATACTTCTATATCGAGGCAAATATGAAATATAGTTTAATATATTCTATTGCGCTGTTTTTTTTCTATTTCATTTACAACATATTCGATGGAACGGAATAAAGTATTTTTAAATGATGGTATTGTTTATTTTAGGGGTCGGGATTGTTGAACCAGCATGTACAGTATCTCCAGAAAGTGAAAATCAGGTTGTAGATTTAGGTGTTATTAGCAGTAATCAATTTAATGGTGTAGGAAGCCATTCAATAAAAATTCCTTTTTTTTATTAAGCTAATGAACTGCAATAAAAATATGGCTGATAAAGTGAGTGTATACATTTTAGGTGATGTGGATAATAAAGATAAACGTTTATTTAATATTACAGAAAAACAAAACTCAGCTTTAGGCGTTGGTGTCGCATTATTTAACGCTAAAGATGAAATAATAATTCCAAACAATATTAATAAATATAAGTTTATTGAAGAGAATGAATTAAAGCTAGAATTTAAAGCAAGTTATTTAGCAACAAGAAAAACGGTTATTGGCGGTAAGGCTGATAGTGTTGTTTGGTTTGTTTTTAATTATCATTAATTAAAC
>NZ_MIIZ01001040.1:0-1172 GCF_001743005.1 Shigella sp. FC1967
AATTTAACCCATCCGGAGGGGCCTTTCCTGCGGGTGGGGCTCCTCTATCCATCACGAGGAGAAACACTATGTCTATCAAAACCAAAGTTGAACAAATCGCATACGGTCATGCTACTGCTCAAGTGCTCAGTGAACTGGGTCAACAAGAGAATTGGTACAAGGCTTATGAGTATTTGTCTGAGTGCGTAGAGCGGGGAGATGAGCCTGATGATCTGATCGTTTGGCAACCGTTTGAGCACTGGGAGTGGAAAGACATTCTGGAACAAATCGAAAGCGAAGCCGAGTCTCTGCTTTCGACAATTAAGTCGGTTTTGGCATTGGCCCACAAAGGCATCATACAGTCAGCGATTGATTGTTCTCTGGATTCGGACATGACCCAGCTAGACCTGATTGGAATGGTCGAACTTGGCAATGACATCGAAGAAAGCGAGAGGGCTGGAGGTGGCTATGCAGCTTAACCGATACACGGCCAGAGAATCTGATAAAGGTCGGATTCTCCGGACTATAGGTTGGTGCAAACGCAACCACCTTACACTTGCCGGTCTTCCATACGACGACAACCTTGCTGGGAGCGAGGGGATCAGCCTGGAGATAATCACTCCACCAGGTATGTCGAGGGAAATGCTGGAGCAAGCTGTCAGAGAAGGGTATTCGGAACGAGATGTTGTCAGACATCGCATTCTGGAGTGCCCCGTCGGCTGGTTCATGGAAGCTGATGGCAAGGCATTTGACCATGAATTATTCCACGATTACGTGGTTGCTCATGGTTATGGCGAGCCTTCCAGTGAAGCCTATGAGCTGGCGGAACGATGGTTCTGGCAAGGTAACGATTATGCGTTGATAGCAGCGGAGATAGTTGCTCGTGATCTTTGTGTTCGTGATGACGAGGATTGAGCCTATGACCGCTGTAGCGCATATAGCAGCAGATAACCTTGTACCGGCATGTGGAGGTGCAGAGAAGCCGTTTACCGTTAGTGGTAGACAGTGGCTTTACTGCTATCACCCAGCCAGTGGGAGGCACTGCTACTTAGACCTCGATAATGACCGTCCAGTCTGGCATCGAGGATTTCATCCTGCTTTTCATCCTGAGCTTGAGTTCGCTGATGAAGCTGAGTTGCTTCGACCAGTTGAGCGAAAGCCTGACCATGAAGAGCTGGAGGATTTTTACTTTT
>NZ_MIIZ01001041.1:0-1164 GCF_001743005.1 Shigella sp. FC1967
TTTGTAATGACGCATCGCTAACATGCGTTTTAATGCTAATAACACAGGTGCCGTATCCCCAGCGGTCAGTAAATTTGCTAAATATTGAACAGGAATACGCAAGCTTTCTACATCAGGCAAAACGCCTGTATGTGGTAACACACCCGCATCAGCAACAGATTGGATCGGTGACAGCGGTGGTACATACCACACCATGGGTAAAGTACGATATTCAGGGTGCAGTGGTAATGCCAGCTTCCAATCCACAGCCATTTTGTACACAGGTGAACGTTGTGCTGCATCAATCACACTTAATGGAATACCTTGCTCTTCTGCGGCTTTAATAACTTCAGGATCGAAGGGATCTAAGAAGATATCTAATTGGCTTTGATATAAATCTTTTTCGTTATCTGCACTGGCGGCTTGTGAGATCTTATCTGCGTCATACAGCATCACCCCCAAATAACGAATACGTCCAACACAGGTTTCTGAGCACAATGTTGGCTGACCCGCTTCAATACGTGGATAACAGAAAATACATTTTTCTGACTTACCACTTTTCCAGTTGAAATAGATTTTTTTGTACGGGCATCCAGTTAGACACATGCGCCATCCACGGCATTTATCTTGATCGATAAGCACAATACCATCTTCCGCACGCTTATAAATCGCACCACTAGGGCATGTCGCGACACAAGCAGGATTTAAGCAGTGTTCACATAAGCGAGGTAAATACATCATGAATGTATTTTCAAACTGCCCGTACATCTCTTTTTGCATATTGGCGAAGTTTTTATCCGCAGCACGTTTGCTAAATTCCCCCCCTAAATCATCTTCCCAGTTGGGGCCTTTTTCGATCTTGGTCATACGCTGACCCGTGATCAACGAACGAGGACGTGCTGTCGGTAATGCGCCTTCTGGTGCATTTTTTAAATGCTCATAGTCATAATCAAATGGCTCATAGTAGTCGTCTAATGCGGGAACATCGGGATTGGCAAAAATGTTAGATAATAGACCAACACGGTTACCCATTCTTGGTACTAACTTACCTTTAATATTTTTGATCCAACCGCCTTTCCACTTCTCTTGATCTTCCCAATTTTGGGGATACCCTGTACCTGGCTTAGTTTCGACGTTATTGAACCATGCATATTCAACGCCTTCACGGCTGGTCCAAACATTTTT
>NZ_MIIZ01001042.1:0-15063 GCF_001743005.1 Shigella sp. FC1967
TCTAAACTATTTTTCAGCACTAGTTATAACTATCATATATCATCGAATATACATGATATGATTTGTACATTTTATCACCAATAAAATTAACTATTGGCATCATTTAAAGTTACTATTAATTAATAATATTAAAATTTAACGCTACGATATTAGTTTTTATTGATATTAAAAATATAGGAACAAAAAAGCCTTTATCACAAATTGAATTCAAGTGATAAAGGCCTTTAAAAAGCATACTGCTAGTGTGTTTTTTTAGCGGTAAGCAGGGTTTGAGGAAGGATAAAAGAGAACGTACTCCCAACACCGACTTTACTTTCAATATTCAATTGAGAGTGATGATGAAGCAATGATTTTTTCACAATAGCCAAACCTAACCCAGTTCCACCAGAATGACGAGAGCGAGCTTTATCAACGCGATAAAAACGTTCGGTTAAACGCGTTAAGTGTTCAGCGCTGATCCCCGCCCCATTATCTGAAACACTAAATAACATACCTTGAGGAATTTTCTTCCAACTGACATTTATGGTTGAACCTTCGTCAGTGTGATTAATAGCGTTATACACTAAATTAGAAACCGCACTACGCAGTTGCTCTTCATTACCACGAACAGCCCACTGTTCATCAACATCAAAAATAATCTGATGTTGACCTTGACTGAGTGAGTTAGCTTCTTGTTGTAATAAAGCCAAAATAGCAGGAATATCAACAATCTTGTTTAAATCAATATGGGGGGCAGATTCAATACGAGAAAGCTGTAAGAGCTGCTGCACAAGCGTATCCATACGTTTAGCTTGCTCTTGCATCGTGACTATCGCTTTATGCTCAGCGGGTTTTTCTACACTCTTTTCTTCCATCATTTCAAGATAACCTTGAATAACGGTTAACGGTGTTCTTAACTCATGACTCACATTAGCAAAAAAATCACGTCGCGAGTTTTCTAGTTTATTTTTTTCTGTCACATCACGAGCTACCATCAAACGCTGGTCTTCGCTATATGGCATCACACGGAACTCAACAATAGAGCCATTATTGAGTGAAATGGTTAAGGGGCGACTAAAATCACCCGCAGTAAAATAGTGTAAAAAATCAGGATAACGTAATAAGTTAAAAATAGTTTGCCCGTTATCTTCAGGCCAACGAAAACCTAATAGATGTTGAGCAAGGCTATTACACCAAAAAATATTCCCTTCATTTGTCATCATCACAACAGCATCGGGTAGACTTTCAGCCCCACTTCTAAAACGTTTAATTAAATCACCTAATTCTCTACGTCGCTTACGATTACGTTGCTGAGTTTGTCGAATACCATAAAAAAATAGGCTCCCATCCTCCCCTACCTTCAGGGGGCAATATCGAGCGATCTAACCATAACCATTTAGATAATTTCAGCAAATTATAAGCATGCCACACAAGGGCACTGAGAAGCGATGCCACCAGCAACCAAGGAAGATGCCCGATAAAAAGCGATAATATAAAGGCAGGCAAACAAAATAGACATAGCCCCCAAACGAGGGCTTTCCACGATAGTCGTTCTAACACCTGACGATTACTCCCATATTGACTTAGAAACGGGCAGAGAAACGATATCCCGTTCCGCGTACTGTCTGTATCATTCTGTCATGACCATCTTCTTCAATGGCCTTACGTAAACGACGAATATGCACATCAACAGTACGGTCTTCGACATAAACATTCGTTCCCCAAACATAGTTTAACAGCTGTTCTCTGCTGTATACGCGTTCAGGATGTGTCATAAAAAAGTGCAGGAGTTTAAATTCGGTAGGGCCCATCTCAATCGGTTTATCTTGACTCGTCACCCGATGAGAAACAGGATCAAGTCCTAATCCATTGAACTCTATGATATCTTCCGCTGACATTGGTGATAAACGCCGTAAAATTGCCTTCACACGAGCAACAAGCTCTTTAGGTGAAAAGGGTTTGATAACATAATCATCAGCACCCGTTTCTAACCCTTGAACTTTATCTTCTTCTTCCCCTTTCGCAGTTAGCATAATAATTGGGATATCACGGGTGTTACTTTCCCGTTTCATCTGCTTTATTACCTGCAAACCAGATCCCCCAGGGATCATCCAATCTAATAAAACCAGATCAGGGTAAGGATCAATAAGAAAGCTCAATGCAGAATCATAGTCTTCTGCTTCAATAGGTTGAAAACCATTTTGTTCCAAAACAAAACAGATCATCTCTCGAATTGCGGTTTCATCTTCAACAACAAGAATACGCCTTGCCATACTCTATCCTGTGTAATGTATATAGAGGGTCAAAATGATTATGATGCAGTTTTATGACAGATTTATGACTAACCTTAACATTACTGAAATAGATCCCTGTTGTTAAGGCAAATAAGTCGTTTTTTGGTGAAATGTCACTCAAAAAGAAGGCTTATGTTGAGTTTTCACTAAAAAAAGTAAGGTGCGTTATACTCTCCAACAGATAAAAAAGAGGGATAGTAATGCGGATTATTCACACATCAGATTGGCATTTAGGGCAATATTTTTTTACTAAGACTCGCGCTAAAGAACATCAACAGTTTCTTGATTGGTTGTTAGCACAAATTAAACATTATCAAGTCGATGCACTGATTGTTGCAGGCGATATTTTTGATACTGGCTCCCCTCCAAGTTATGCCAGAGAACTTTATAACCGTTTTGTGGTTGCTATTCGAGACACACAATGTCAGCTCGTTATTCTTGGTGGTAATCACGACTCGGTGGCAACACTCAATGAATCAAAATCACTATTGGCGTGTTTAAATACAACCGTTATTGCTAATGTTGATACTGAAACACCACAAGCCCCGCTCATTCTTCCTCAAAAAGATAACACTCCGGGAGCACTGCTTTGTACTATCCCTTATCTACGCCCCAGAGATATGATCAGCAGCAAAAGTGGACAATCTGGGGCTGAAAAACAAAACGCTCTAAAAGAAGCCATTGCTGATTATTACCAAGCTCAATATCAAGTTGCTCTTGATTTACGTAAAAAATTGAATGCAAATATCCCCATTATTGCAACAGGTCATCTCACGACTATCGGTGCAAGCGTCACCGATTCAGTACGTGAAATTTATATTGGGACTTTAGAGGCTTTTTCTGCAACCCTATTTCCTGAATTTGACTATATTGCTCTTGGTCATATTCATCGCCCTCAAGTGGTGAATAAATCAGGTCATATTCGTTATAGTGGCTCCCCTATTCCTTTAAGTTTTGATGAGAGCGGACAACAGAAAAGCGTCTGTCTTATCGATTTTGAGCAAGACAAACTCACTAACCTCACACTTTTACCTATTCCTGAGCTTCAGTTACTACGCACTATTCGTGGTTCATTAAAAGAGATAGCAATACAACTTGAGGACTTAAAAAAAACAATACGGTGAAATAGAGACCACAATTTGGTTAGATATCGAAGTCTCAACCCAAGATTATCTCAGTGACATACAAACTCGTATTCAAGAGCTCACTCACGATCCGCTTTTTGATGTGATCTTATTAAGAAGAGCCAGAAAACAACGCCAAGCATTCACTCAAAATGAAAACGAAACACTGACTGAGTTAACCGTTTATGATGTTTTTGAAAGGCGCTTAGAACAGCATGAGTTTGATTCAGAAGAGATAAAAACACGCTTAACAACATTGTTTAAGCAAGCCGTTGAAATGGCAGAACAAGAGGATAACGAAGCATAATGAAAATCTTAAGTCTGCGATTTAAAAATATTAATTCCTTAAAAGGTGAATGGAAAATTAACTTCAACCAAGAACCTTTTATTAGCAACGGATTATTTGCGATTACAGGCCCTACGGGGGCGGGAAAAACCACCCTGTTAGATGCGATAAGTTTAGCGCTTTATCATCGAACGCCACGACTCGATAAAGTCACACAATCACAAAATGAGTTAATGACACGCCATACAGCAGAATGTTTGGCTGAAGTTGAATTTGAAGTCAAAGGTGTGGCTTATCGTGCATTTTGGGAACAACGTCGTGCTAATTATAAAGAGGATGGTAATCTTCAAGCACCACAAGCAGAACTGGTTAAACTCAATACCATAGGTGGCGAAGACAAAATATTGGCGAGCAAGATAAGCCAAGTGAAAGAGATGATCATTAATATCACGGGTCTTGATTTTGATCGTTTCACTAAATCAATGTTACTTTCTCAAGGGCAATTTGCGGCTTTTTTAAATGCGGATGATAAATCTCGCGCTGAATTACTCGAAGAACTGACTGGCACAGATATTTATCGCCATATTTCCCAATCTATCTTTAAACATTGGCGTGAAGAAGAACAAGCATTAAAAACGTTAAAACAGCAAGCCGAAATGATGGCGTTATTAGATGAAAATGCTCGCCAAGCTTTATTAACTGAACAAACTGAGCTTTTTGCCAAAGAGCGCCAATTACAAAAACAACAACAGGAATATCAAGCAGCACAACAGTGGCAAGAAAAAGAAACTGAACTTAGTAAAAACAAAGCATTAGCACAAACTGAGGTTAACTTAGCACAAGCAGCATTAGTTGCAGCTAAACCTGAGATTCAACGTCTTGAAAATAGCGAACCCGCAGAAAAAATCCGTCCAATTTATGATGAAAAAAACCGTCTATTAAAAGAACAAGCCTATATTGAGTCACAATGCTCAACACTAAAAGAAGAAAAACAACGGATTGAACAACAGAGCCAACCGATTAATCAGCATCTCGTCGAGGCTCGTAATACATTTAAACAACACAATGAGAAAAAAAACAACAAATATTACAGCTTATTCGTGAAAAAAGTAACACCATTAGATAATCAGTTAATCTTGCTACAACAGGATATTTCAGTAAAAAACACAGCAAAAAAAATACGCTAGAGAAAACAAAGTCAGAATATCTAGAAAAAAATACAGTTAACAGAAACCCAATTAGCGAGCTCACAAACGCAATTCAATGAATTAAATGACTATTTAACTCAGCATACAGCCCATGCTCAACTTGCTGAAAATTTACCTTTATGGCAACGTTATTTTGAGCAATATGATGAAAATTACAGAAAAATAATTTAATTAGCCAGAAAAGCGAAAAAGTAGAACAAGAAAAAAGAACAGTTTCTTAAACGTTCTCTTGAGAAAACAACACATACACTAGAAAAACAACAGCACACGCTTAAGTTGCAACAGGAACAATTAAGTCAATTACAAACGCAAATTGAGCAACAAAAGAAAACAGATGCCATTGCAGATATCCCTCATCGTTTGCAACAAATTTCTCAGCAAAGAAATGCTCTCGCAAAACTCATGGGATTACAGGCTCAATTACAGCATGCTATAAAAACGAAACATCAATACCAAAAAACACAGTCAGACAATCAGCAAAAAAATAGTCATGCTAACTGAAAACATCAGTAAAAATGGCATCGTTTTAAAAGAGAAAGAACAGCATCTCAAAGACTTAAATGATAATTATCTTTTAATACGCAAATTAGCAGAATACGAAGAAGAAAGACTGCGTTTAGTTAAAGACACCCCATGCCCTGTATGTGGTTCAACTGAACATCCTTATGTTGAAAAATACAAAGAAATTAAGCCCGACGAAACCAAAACACGATTAGATATTTTAACGCAACAAGTTCATGTATTAACAATAGAGTTAGTGGAACAAAAAACACAGTGCGCTAACTATCAAGCTCAAAATGAAAAACTAAGTCTTGAACTTGAGCAGCTCACACAAGATATTGCGTCATTAAAACAGCAATGGCGAGTTTTAGCTCAAACTTACGCATTACCCGATGTTGATAGCGAAGAAACAGATCTAACTCAATTAGATTCAGAACTTGAAAAAGAAGATAATTTACTGGCACAAAAACAGATTAGTTATCAACAATTAGAAGCCCAAATTCAACAAGAATACAAACGGTTATCTGATAGCAAAGAGCAATTTAATCAACAACAACAAGCGATGTTTCATCAACAAAATGAATTTGCTCAACAACAGAGAGAGGTTTCCAATAAACAACAGCAAACAGCGCAATATCTTCAACAACAAACCCAGTTAGCGCAGGAGCTTCAATCTCTTGTCAAACAGCAAGGTTATGAATTACAGGAATTTGAAGACAAAATTCAATGGCTTATTGCGCGTAAAAAAGAGAACCAACAATATCAATTAACCTTAAAAACACATTCTGAATTACAACAAACAATTCGTGAATTGTTATTAACGCTGGAAGAGAGAAAACGCTATTTATCTGAATCTCAAAAAGAACTTGATGCTGTTTTAGTTCATTTAAAACAATTAAATCAGCAACAAGAACAGCTAAACGCACAACGCCAAGCTTTATTCGGGACACAAACTACTGAAGATGCACGTAATGAGTTGGATAAACAGAGCCAATGGTTACAAAAACAAATCGAGCAATATAGCGAAGAAAAAAAATCGACTCGAAATACGTTTAAATCAGCTAATTGGTCAATATCAGGAAAACGAAAAATCACAACAACGGCTTAATGTCCACTCACAAACCATTCTTGAACAATATCAAAATAAATTAAAAAATAGCCCTTTTGCTGATGAAAAGGCATTTCTGGCGTCGCTGTTATCCGTTGAGGAAAGAAATCGTTTACAAGAGCAGCAAAAACAACGGCTTGATAAGCTATTGCAAGAGAAAACACGTTTAGACACTCAAGTAAATAACTATCAACAGCACTTGTCACAACAACCGATATTGGTAACACAACAAAATTTTGAACAAATTACCGCCCAGTTATTGCAGTTAGAAACACAAATGACTCAAGTACAAGAAACGAAGTTTCGTATTCAAGAGCAACTGCGTATTGATGAGGAAAAACGTAAAGAGCAACAGGATCTATTGATCCATATTACCAAACAACAATCTCAATTCGATGATTGGAGCTACTTAAACGAATTAGTCGGATCAGCATCAGGCGATAAATTCAGCCGTTTTGCTCAAGGATTAACACTTGATCATCTCATTTATTTAGCTAACCTTCGTTTAGAAAAACTTCATGGACGTTATTTCTTGCAACGCAAAACACCCGCAAGCCTTGAACTACAAATTGCCGACACGTGGCAAGCCGATGCGTTGCGAGATACTCGCACGCTATCAGGTGGCGAAAGTTTCTTAGTTAGCTTATCTCTCGCCTTAGCGCTGTCGGATTTAGTCAGTAACAAAACTCAAATCGAATCACTATTTCTAGATGAAGGCTTCGGCACATTAGATCCTGATACTCTAGATATTGCATTAGATGCTCTCGATAGCCTAAATGCATCCGGCAAAATTATTGGCGTAATTAGTCACGTAGAAGCTATGAAAGAGCGCATTCCTGTACAAATTAAAGTGAAGAAGGCGGGAGGATTAGGTATTAGCCAACTCGCTCCCGAGTTTAGATGTTCAGATAAATAAATTATAAATCAAACAGTTAAAAACTAGGTCGAATATTTTGACGTAACTGATTAAATTTTTTTATATATCAATAAATCACGACTAAGCCCTATAGTATGTCCATAGATTAGCTCAAGCTAAGACACGCTTTAAGCGCTCAAATTTATCAAGGAGACAATCATGTCTAACGCATTTACTGATTTAATGAAAAAACGTAGAACAATTTATCATTTAGGTAATCAACTTCCTATTAGCGAAGACAGAGTCACTGCGGTTATCAAAGAAGCGGTTAAAGAAAGCCCAACAGCATTTAACTCACAAACATCTCGTGTTGTTGTTCTGTTTGGTGAACAACATCAAAAACTGTGGGATATCGTTAAAAACACACTGAAAAAATTAGTCCCTGCAGAAGCGTTTAGCGCCACTGAAGCTAAAATTGATAGTTTCGCCGCAGGTGCTGGTTCAATTCTGTATTTCGAAGACACCGATATCGTAAAAGGTCTTCAAGAGCAATTCCCACTGTACGCTGAGAACTTCCCTGTATGGTCAGAGCAAGCAAGTGGTATGGCACAACTTTCTGTTTGGACAGCCTTAGCAGCAGAAAACGTA
Organism: Shigella sp. FC1967; assembly: GCF_001743005.1. Classification (NCBI taxonomy): domain Bacteria; kingdom Pseudomonadati; phylum Pseudomonadota; class Gammaproteobacteria; order Enterobacterales; family Enterobacteriaceae; genus Shigella; species Shigella sp. FC1967. Next base: position 8,005 of record NZ_MIIZ01001042.1, read on the forward strand.
GGTGCTTCATTACAACACTACAACCCAATTATTGATGACGAAGTTCATGCAACTTGGGATCTGCCAAAAACATGGAAATTAAGAGCGCAAATGGTCTTTGGTTCAATTGAACAAGAGGCTGGTGAGAAGAATTATATGGAAGATGATGCACGCTTTAAAATCTTCAAATAAGTGTTAGAACAGACATCTGACAAAAGACCCTAGCAATAAGTAATACCCTCTTTTTCTTTACTTTCATTCCATTGCCCACAAGCCTCTGTGGGCTTTTTTTTTTATTACATGCCTACAAAACAAGCGTGGTTGCCTAATGCCACCACGCTTTTATGCTTTAATGCGTTTCAGATCGGTCTTCACTGTTGTTTCTGAGCATCATAGAAATTTTCATGAGATAGCCATGAATAGCCATGACTTACACTTCCAGCCTCACGGCAGTTATCACCTTATAAAATTAAAACGTGATAAGTTTAGATCTTTATCATCACGACAAAACGCAATCTTTTGTCGCTTAAAGAAGCAATACACCACAAATGATGCCTTATAAAGGCTTTGACTCTTATGTCTATTCCCCTACATTTGCGAATAAAAAAACATAAAAAAAGAGCAAAGTGCGTAATGAATACAAAGGTAGGGATGGACCCTTTGTGTTCAACACTTTGCTCTCTTTATTTAGTTACGCACCGCTTACTGAAATAAGCGGTGCGATTTTCACAAGGCGTATGAAAATAGGTTATTTACGTGTGATGTTGTTTGCTTTTGGTTGAGCAATTGGAGACTGCTCAGCAAAGTATTTCACAACAGCATCAACATCTGGCACGCTGTAAACAGGATCTTTACCTTCTTTCAGCACAGAGAAGTTGCTACCACCTGTTGCTAAGTATTCGTTAGCCACAACACGGTAAGTTGCTTTCATATCTACTGGTTTACCGTCAATTTTCATTGATTCAACAATAACACGGTTACCATTAGAGGCTTTGCTATCCCATGTGTACTGGAAGTTGCCTGAAACCGCTAACACTTGTGGACGTGAACGATCCCATTGTTGTTCTAACAGGCGTTTGATTTGCTCACCCGTTAATGTTTGCGTTAATAGTACGTTAGAGAATGGCTGTACAGTGTAGATTGCGTTATAAGAAACATCACCGCCAGTCATATCAGCACGAATACCACCGCTGTTCATAAATGCGATTTGTGCACCACCCATATCTTTTGGTTTTGCAGTGTATAAATGCGCATCAGCAATCACTTGACCCAGTGCAGATTCACCCGCGTCATTCGTTTGCTTAGTTAAATTACCTTCTAACTTACCGATAATACGGTTAGCTAATGGGGTAGCGATTTTTTCGTAAGCTTCTAACAGTTTAGTGACTGCAGGATCTTTTTCATATTTGCGGTTATCAACCCAAATATTACGTGCTTCTACATCAACAACGTCTTTTGTGGTTTTGTCTAATTTCAGGTCGATACGCGTTAACATTGCACCGTTTGATTGTGCTGATGTCACAGAACGTCCGTTAATCTTACAGTTGTAAGCTTGGTGAGTGTGACCTGTCACAACGAAGTCAATCGCGGGATCTAATTGATCAACCACACCCAGTACTTTACCTGTAATACCATTACATGCGTTGATATTTACTGGACCACCATCACGACGCTGTGCTGCACCTTCGTGGATTAAGACACCAATCGCTTGAACACCCTGAGCTTTTAACTGAGGCACTAATGCATTGATCGTTTTTGCTTCGTTATGGAAACTTAGCCCTTCAGTCCCTTTAGGGGTGACGATTGCGGCAGTACCTTCTAGAGTGACACCGATAAAGGCAACAGGGATACCGTTAAATTCTTTGATAACATATTCAGGGAATAACGTTTTACCTGTTTCATTAACAGTTACGTTTGCTGATAAGTATTGGAAATCAGCACCTTTAAATTCAGTTGGACCTTGGCAACCTGTTACTGGATGGCAGCCACCGTTTTGCTTACGCAGTAACTCGCCCATACCTTTATCAAATTCGTGGTTACCCACAGACGTTGCTTCTAAGCCAGCCAATGATAATGCTTCGATAGAAGGCTCATCATGGAACATTGAAGATAACAGAGGGCTTGCACCCACCATATCACCCGCAGCAACAACGATGTTGTTCGGGTTATCTTTCTTCATTTCTTTGATTAATGTTGCCATGTGCTCAATGCCACCAGGTTTGTTAGGACCTGGCGCTTTCAGTGCACCATGGAAGTCGTTCATTGCGATAACACGCACATCAACAACATTAGCTTCGTCGTAGTTCTTTGCACAACCCGCTAATAAGACGGAGCTTACTGCCAGTGCAACGAGTTTATATTTATGGTTCATTTAAAATTTATCCCTAAGATCAAAATTCACGTTTCGGACAATCAATAACTTCGAAATCTTTGCTATAACAGATATAGAATTCATCTCGATTAATTTGAATTTCTTTATCCTTCAGTGATGGATTGTGTTCTTTTAAGAACTTAATCAATGCACTGTTTGAAGGACGGCCTTCTGGTAATACTAACGCTTCATACAACTCTTTCTGTTTACCAAAAAATGCATCTGGTGTATCAAATGCACATACGCCATGTTTTTCCCATTCGCCTTGTAGTAGATCGATACCAGGAGAATCACACAGATAAGGTTTGATAGCAGAGTATTCTAAAGGAGGTAAATCACCTTTACATAAACGAGGATGCTTGCGTATGTCTTTCCAATCACGACACTCTTCCCATGATTTACCATCACAGGTTTCAGCCCACAGCCCATGAACAATCCAGCCAAATTTGTTATCGGAGAAACACTGGATTTCAAATTTATCGTACTCACGTTTTGCACGATCTTTTTCATTGTCGTTATTTAAACGCTTAATGTTATTACTTTTATAATCACAAAAAGCGGGTGAGTAGTTAATCGCTAACTTAAAGTAATCTGTTGATGCTGTGCTGTTTTGACCATAGCGATCATTAGAAGCGATATAGTCGTAAGGTGCTGTTGGTGCATCGGGTAAAATACAAGATACACCTTCAACTAATTTAGCTTGAGGTTTTAATGGTTCTGTAATTTCAGGTGCTTGTGTTGCACATCCTGCTAGCACTAAAGCAAAAGCAGCAGGTAATAGCTTCATAAAGCGCATAAAATCCCCTTAAAGAGCAATAAATTTTACTCTCTTGGTTCAAAAAAAGGTAAGAAAAACCTGCCCTGAATGGGCAGGTTTAATCACTTATTTCTTCTCAGTTAAATCAATTTTGTAAATTGCAAAACCGATCTCATCATTTTCCACAAAGGTCATTGGATATTGAGCAAAATCTTTAATAAATGCAGCCGCTTTTTCACTTGGAGAAGTTTCAAAACGGACATCTAACGCTTTGTCAGTCTTAATAGGTAAGAATGACCAGTTGTTAGCGGCTTTAGTTGCAACTTCGCCTTTTTCTTTTGTTTGTTTAGCAATGTAAGAAGCTAAGATTGCACGGTTTTCATCTGGAGATGCAAACGCAATATTGGCTTCACCAGTACCTGCAAACTTACCGCCGTATCCACGGTAGTTATTTGTTGCGATCAGGAATGTTGCTTTAGGATCGATGGGTTTGCCTTCGTAAGTAACTTCTTTAATACGATTCGCATCTTTATTAATCACTTGGCAATCAACGTCATATTTAGCAGGTTGAGTTAGGTCAACTTTATAGTTCACACCGCTGATAGTATCGAAGTTATAAGTACGGAAACCATCCCAGTTGATCAGTTCTTGTGGTTTAGTTGAGTTAGGGTCAACTTGGTTCCACATACCTGCTGAACATTCTAACCACTCAACAACATCCGCACCGGTCGCTTTAACAACCACTAATGTGTTTGGATACAGATATAAGTCAGCTGCATTACGGAATGTTAAGTCACCTTTTTCAACTTCGACGAAGTCGGCTGGTGCGTTTTTACGGCCACCTGCTTTAAATGGCGCAGCTGCACCTAATACAGGTAAACCGTCTAAGTTTGGATCACCTTGAATAAAGTGTTTGGTGTAATCAACTTGCGCATCATTAACGATTTGTACAGTTGGATCACTTTGTACTAAGGCAAGATAGCTATACATATTAGCGGATGCTTTACCAATATGTTTACCCACGAAATCACGAGTACCTTGGTGTGCTTTTTCGATGATTTGCGCTAATTCAGCATCACGTTCAACTAATGCTTTTTTGTTTGCTTTATCAAAGATAGGACGCGCTTCACCTGTCGCTTCCGTCATCACCCATTTACCGCTGTCGTTATTGATAACCATATCAACGACACCTAAGTGATCACCCCATTGACCAGGCATAACTGCAGGAACGCCGTTTACAGTCCCTTTAGCAACATCAACACCTTTAATGCCTTCAAATTCTTTGCTTGGGAATACGCCATGAGCATGACCAAACATGATTGCATTGATGCCTTCAACTTCGCTTAAATAATAAACAGAGTTTTCAGCCATTGCTTTATACGGCTCAGACGCGAAACCAGAGTGAGGAATAGCCACAATCAGGTCAGCACCCTCTTTTTTCATTTGAGGAACGAATTTTTTTGCTGTTTCTGTAATATCGTTTACAACGACCTTACCATCCAGATTGGCTTTATCCCAGATTAAGATCTGTGGTGGAACGAAGCCGATATAACCAATCTTGATAGTGTGTTCTTTACCATCACGATCTTTTACTGGTGTATCAACGATGATATAAGGTGTGAAATAGTTTTTGCCTGTTTTCGCATCCATCACGTTGGCGTTGATGTAAGGGAATTTAGCACCAGCAATGGCTTTTTTCAGGTAATCTAAACCATAGTTAAATTCATGGTTACCAAAGTTACCGACTGTGTAGCCCATGGTGTTCATCAGCTGATGAGCTGGATGAGATTCGCCTTTTTCTAAGCCTTTAGCTGCTTGATAGTCAGCCAGCGGGCTGCCTTGGATCAAGTCGCCGTTATCAACTAAAATCGCATTGGTTGCTTCTGCTTTCGCTGCTTTAATTAAGTTAGCAGTACGAACATAACCAAACTGTTCTGTTGGTTTGTCTTTGAAGTAGTCAAAGTCGATTAAGTTACTGTGAACATCAGACGTCTCCATAATACGAAGATCGACTGTCGCAGCATTCACGTTGAATGCGACAAACATTGCTAATGTTGAAATTTTCAACACATTCTTAACCATTACACACCCCTTATATATTGGTTAACAGGAGAGCAAAATGGCTCTCCTTTGGTTACTTCTGTCAAACGGTAGTGCCTTTACTCGGACTAGAAGTACAGACGCATACCAGTTTCGAAGATATATTGTTTTTTATCTTCATATTTCGGGTTTTCGCTACGTGCATCATCGTATGCCATTTCAGCGAATAAACGTAAGTTGTTGTATTTAGATACCGCAAAACGTTTATCTACACCCACAGTATAGGTTTCTTTTTTGTAGTTGAATGTGTTGGCATCGCCATCACGCAGGTAGTAACCCGCATACATACCACTTTCAATACGATCCCAGTGCCATTTCACACCAACACCATATAAGTCTGCTTTCCAGTCGCCTTTAACAGAGTTCCAGCCACGTGGCGCTTGGTTTGAATACAATGCTAATCCTGGGTTTTTACCACGAGATTGACCATAGTCTAAACCGATAGAGAACTCACGACCTGGGAAGAAGTATTCCGCACCAAATGCTAAAATACTATTTTCAGGCGCTTTATCTTTATTTGGCCCTGAATTGTTTGCTTCACCTTTGGCTGCTGAGTAACCTGCGTCAAACTCTAAACCGAAAGTTGATTTATAAAAACCGACTAATGAATAAGCGCGAGTGATATCACCTGCAACTCGGCGACCATCTTCACCTGTTTTGCCTGTTACGGTACCCGCTAATTTAAAGCCTTCGTAACGGTTAGTTTCAATAAAGATAGTTTGTGGTAAACGCGTCATAAAGTTGTTTTTACCAACACCATTATAGTTTACATATTTACCATTAACGCTCGTTTCACCACCAGAATAGCCCACAGAACGACCTAATACATCGCTAAAGTAGAATACACCCGTGTTACCATAGCCGTAGCTTGATTTTTTTACCCAGTCAATTGGAATATAAGTACGACCAAACTGGATTTGACCATAATCACGATGAGAGAAGCCAACATAGCCTACACGGTTGTACATTTCAAAGTTTGATTTAGGGTTGTCACTGTTCGTTTTTTGCGTGTCTGAACCCCACTCTAATTTACCAAATACTTTGATATCGTTAGTCAGTTCGTGTGAACCGAAGAAACCGATACGGCTACCATCATCATTCATTTTCATTTCATGATTTTGGCTGGTCACTTGCGTTTTTAAACGGAACTGACCATTTACATCAAAACGTGTACCCTTATCGTTATACACGTTTACTGCGTTTGCCGATCCAGAAAGAACCAACAAACCCACCAGTGCTGCTAGAGGCTTCAAGCTTTTCATGATTAAAATACCCATCTATTTTCTATAGTTTTATGATTTCCTTTTTAAGGTTAAAAATAATACCGCCGTCTATCATTAACCCTAAATTCAGTTCAAAGAGCCGCCGCCACGGATCTCAAACAAGAAAATCGCTTTTACAACTGATCATTTTTATAACGACTATTATTACTCTACTTATTTTCTCTTATAGGCTTTCGTTTCCTTGACACAGAGATTTTCACCAATAAGACACAAAAATAATGTCCTCATTATATTTAAATAAGGGCATTGCTTTTATTTCTGTCAGGAAAAGAAATAGGTTATTGAGTTTTCGATGGCATGTTACTCAAAAAAAAGCCCTACTTTCGTGATGTAGCCCACAATTACACCAATGTGCATTTTCATGGTTACATACCCAAGTGATAGGCATCACAATTAAAGGTAAAGATACGTGTTTTTTGAACTTAATCTAAACTTTTTAAAAATAGCACTTTTTTGATTTTTCTTTTATATTTCATTCCGTTATAAAACTCTTTTTTTGCTGATAAAAAATTTATCTCCCTATTTAATATATTTAAAAGGAAGTATTAATTTTAACCACTAAATAAATA